>JADLGX010000333.1 GCA_020849095.1 Candidatus Eiseniibacteriota bacterium | reverse complement strand
GGGGTGAAACGCTCGACCTTCAGCACGGTCGAGGGGGCGATGACTTCGAGATCCACGACGAAGAGCCGGTCGTACGCGGAGCCGCGCTCCCATCCGGCCAGGTCGGGCGGCGGAGCGGCGATGGCGAAGGCCCATGTCAGGGCGACGGCCACGAGGGCCAGGGGGACACGGAAGAGTTTCATGGCGACGCCTCCTTGGGCGCGATGTCGAGTGGGGTGGGCGCACACTCGCGCGCCGCACTCCCCGGAGTCCCTGCATCAGCCGGGCCAGCCGCGCGCAGGCGATATCCCGGCGAGCGAGCGTGGAAGGCTCGAATAATCACGACTTGCGCCCCGCGCGCGGGACGTCTTCCTGACGCGTGTCCAGCCCACTCCAAGTCGGCGCGCGCACGTCATGCCGCACTGCCATCGTGGCAGCGAAAGTGGGCGCCCCGCCTGAGGCGCGGGTCTGGTATTTTTCGCGCCCATGCCCATCGTCCCCCTTGCTCAACTCCTCGGCCAGTCGGCCGTTTCCGACTTCCTGCGTGGCGTGGTCTCGCGCGGCCGCTACGGCAATGCCTACCTGTTCACCGGGCCCGCGGGCGTCGGCAAGGGCACCGCGGCGCTGGCGTTCGCGCGCGCCGCGCTGTGCGACCGGGTGCCGGGAGCGGCGCCCGCCGCCGCCGCGGCAGACGACGGCGGCATGTCGCTGTTCGGCGAGACGCCTCCCGCGCCCGAGCCGGTCGCGACCGACGGCGACGACGCGTGCGGGGAGTGCCCGGCGTGCCGCAAGGCCGCGGGGCTGCAGCACCCCGACCTCAAATTCCTGTTCCCGGTCTCCGGCGTCGAGGCCAAGCTCGAGGAGACGATCGGCGAGACGCTGCAGGCGATGCGCGACGACCCGCTGCACGTGTTCCAGTACGACCAGGCCGCCTCGGTGCGCATGTCGCTCACGCGCGAACTGCAGCGCGAGCTGGCGTTCCGGCCCTACGAAGCCTCGCGCCGCGTGGTGATCATCCGCGACTGCGACCGCATGCGTGAGGACCAGTATTCCGCGCTGCTCAAGTCCATCGAGGAGCCGGGCGCCACCACGTTGTGGGTGCTGACTTCGTCGCGCCTGTCGCGCGTGCCCGCCACGATCCGCTCGCGCTGTCAGGTGGTGAAGTTCGTGCCGCTCGGCGAAGGCGCGATCGCGCGCGTGCTCACCGAGAACGGCAAGGCCTCCGGCCCCGCCGCGCGCACGCTGGCCGCGCTCGCGAGCGGATCGCTGGCGCGCGCCATCACGCTTTCGCGCGAGGACGCCGCGGGACAGGCGCGCGCGGCGCTGGCCATGCTCGATCCCGTGCGCTCGCGCAACCACGCCGGCCTGTGGAAGGCCGCGCAGGACGCGAACAAGTTCGGGCGCGCCGGACGCGAGGCGCTGCGGCGCACGCTCGAGTTTCACGAACTCTGGCTGCGCGACTTGCTCAACGCGCGTTATGGCGACGGCAGCATTCCGCTGGTGTTCGCCGATCGCGAGTCCGAGATCCGCGCGGAAGCCGCGCGCGTGGACGCCGCCGAGATCCGCCGCCGCCTCATGGTGCTCGAAGAGGCGCTGCGCTCGATCGACGGCAACATCACCGCCGACCTCACCCTGTTCTCCGCGCTCGCGCGCGTCGGGGGCTCCCGGATCGGCGAAGGAGCCTGGCCGGCCCACTCCACCGCCCGCTGGGACTACTGAGCGTGGCCTGGCGTGACTGGAACGCGGTTCGCGTTCGCGTCCCCCTGATCCTGGTCGCGTCCGGCATCGTGCTGGGCGCGGTCACCTGGCTGACCGGCATGGAGGCGCGCACCGCCACCATGCTGCGCGCGTCGCGCACGCACACGGTCCGCTACTTCGACGACATCTCCGCGTCCCTCCAGCGGCCCGGCTCCGTCGCGGGCGACGAGATGGCGGCGCTGTTCGCCCAGCTGCGCGAGTCCCAGCGCTCGTTCGAGCTGGCGGCGCTCGTCGCCCCGGACGGTCGCATCGTGTACGCGCTGCCACGCAGCGCCGTCGGGCGCCCGCTGGAGGAGGCCGTCGGAACCGGACCCGGAGGCGCGCTGCTCGCTGTCACCGACACGCTGCCGGCCGCCGTGAGCGTCCCGCGTCCACGCATCGCCACCGTGGTGCGGCTGGGTCGCGGCCCGCTGACCGGGCACCGGATCGTGGTCATGGAGAACCTCGAACGCCGCCTCAAGATGGCGCAGCTCGACGCGCTCGAGCAGGCGCTGCCGACGATCTCCGCGGGGCTGCTGCTGGTGGTGGCGATCACGCTGCTGCTCGACCGCTGGCTGCGCCGGCCGGCGCAGCGGCTCGAGGAGACCGCCAATCGGATCGCCTCGGGCGACGTCACCGCTCGAGCTGGACTGACCGGCGCGAGCGAGCTGGACCAGGTCGGGCGGGCGCTCGACCACATGGCCGAAGAGATCGAGCGCGCCCGCCGCGAGATGCTGTCGAGCCGGCGCACGGCCGAGATCCTGCTCGATTCCCTGCCCTTCGCCGTGATCCTGACCGACCGCGACACCGGGCGGGTGCTGTTCATGAACGCCCGCTGGCACGAGACCACGCAGCATTCGGTCCAGCCGGGCGACCGCCTGTACGACCAGCTGGCGAAGGAGCTGCTGCTGCACCTCGACGGCACGCCGTACGCGTACGACGAGCTCGCGACCCCGATCGCCCTGCGCACCGGCAAGCCCGCGATCGTGAGCGACATCGTGACCGTGCGCCCCGACGGCCGCCGCGACCACGAGTCCGCGCACGCGACGCCCATCTCGCTGGGCGGCGAGCGCGACTTCGACGCCGTGCTCACCGTGGTGCAGGACCGCAAGGAGATCATGGCCCTCGCCGGCGAGGTCCGCACGTGGGAGCAGCGCTTCCAGCGCGTGGTCGAGGCCACGGGACAGGTCGTGTACGAGTGGGACCTGGAAGCGGGCACCGTGCGGCGCAGCGGCAACCAGGAGCTGGTGCTCGGGTTCACCGCCGAACAGGAGCGCACCACCAACGCGCGCACCAACTGGGAAGAGCGCATGCATCCCGACGACCGCGACCGCGTCGTGGCGCAGCTCGAGGAGTGCCTGCGGAGCGGCGAGCCGTTCGACTCCGAGTACCGCACGCGGCGCGCGCCGGGGCAGTACGTCACCATTCACGACCGCGGCTTCTTCGACCGCTCGCCCGACGGCCGCGTCGTGCGCGTGTCGGGTACGATGAGCGACGTGACCGCGCAGCGCGAGACCGAAGCCCAGCTGCGGCAGGCCCAGAAGATGGAAACGGTGGGCACGCTGGCCGGCGGCGTGGCGCACGACTTCAACAACCAGCTCACGGGAGTCATCGGGCACCTCGACCTGCTCGAGCGATCGCTCGCGCCCGGCGACGAGCGCGCCGAGCACGCGCGCATCGCACGGGTCGCCGCCGAGCGCTGCGCCGAACTCACGCGCGGCCTGCTGGCGTTCAGCCGGCGCCTGCACAGCCGGCCCACTCCGGCGTCGCTCAACGAGGTCGTGCGCGAATCGGTGCAGCTGCTGCGCCGCGTGCTGCCGGCGAGCATCGCGGTCGAAACCGCGCTGGAGCCGGACCTGCCCACCGTCCACGTGGACATCACCCAGATCCAGCAGGTGCTCTTCAACCTGTGCATCAACGCGCGCGACGCCATGCCGGCCGGCGGCCGGCTCGTGCTGCGCACCGAGCGCGTCACCGTGACCGACGGGGACCGCCGCCATCCCGACTCGTACGCGGGCGACTTCGTGCGGCTCGAGGTGCAGGACACCGGCGAGGGGATTCCCGCCGACGCGCTCGCGCGCATCTTCGAACCGTTCTTCACGACCAAGCCCGTCGGAGAGGGAACCGGGCTGGGCCTGTCCATGGCCTACGGCATCGTCAGCAAGCACCGCGGCTGGATCGACGTGGCGACCCGGGAAGGCGAGGGCTCGTGCTTCCGGGTCTACGTGCCCGCCGCGCCCGAGGCGACCGCCAGCGCTCCGACCTCGCGCAGCGCCGCGCCCGGACCGCGATCGAGCGGCGAGCTGGTGATGGTCGTGGACGACGAGCCCCTGCTGCGGCAGCTCGCGATCCGCGCGCTGGAGGACGCCGGGTACCGGGTGATCGAGGCCGGGGGCGCCGAGCGCGCGCTCGAGCTGGCGCGTGAACACGCCGGCGAGCTTCGCGCCGTGCTGCTCGACATGACCATGCCCGGCATGAGCGGCGCCCAGGCGCTGCCCCGGCTGCTCGAGATCGCTCCGCAGGCCCGCATGCTGCTGTCGAGCGGATATTCGGCCGAGAGCAGCGCTGCGCTGGCCGGAGCGGCCGGCTTCCTGCCCAAGCCCTACGCGCCCTCGGACCTGGTGGCCGCGATCCGCTCGGCGCTGGCGGGGCCGGCGCCTTCCGAACCCGCGGGACCCGCCGCCTGACCGGAGCGCGCCCGGGCGAGGTTCGGCGGCGACCCCGGCGGGCCCACCTGTTATCCTCCCGCGCATCGGGATCCCGACGGGACCCTTTCGAATAGAGCGACGCCCGGATCCGCCCCGCCATCGGGCGACCCGGAACTTCCCGAGCTTTCCCGCCGGTTCACGCCGGCGTCCGCGCGGCTCCATCCCCGCGCGCATAGAGGATTTCATGTCGGAGATCATCCAGGTCGCCCTTCGCGGCACCCGGAAGGAGTTCTTCCTGAACTCGCGCGCCCTGCCGCTGGGCCTGCGCGACCGTGTCGTGGTTCAGGGCGAACACGGTGAGATGCTCGGCAGCGTGTGCCTGCGCAACGCCATGCTCATCGAGCTCAAGAAGCCCGGCCCGGTCACGCGCGAGATCATCCGCAAGGCCGAGGAGGAAGACCTCGACCAGGAAGACCGCAACGGCAAGCTCGAGGACGAGGCGTTCGAGTACTGCCAGCGCCGCATCGAGGCGCGCGAGCTGGCGATGCAGTTGTCCGAGGTCGAGGTGGCGTTCCGCCGCAACCGCGTCACGTTCTTCTTCACGGCCGAGCATCGCGTGGACTTTCGCGAGCTGGTCAAGGACCTGGCGGCCAAGTTCCAGACGCGGATCGAGCTCCGGCAGATCGGCGTCCGCGACCAGGCCAAGCGGCTCGATGGCTGTGGCCCGTGCGGGCGCGCCTTCTGCTGCTCCACCTGGATGAAGGGCTTTCACCCCGTCACGCTCAAGATGGCGCGCGAACAGCAGCTGTCGCTCAACCCCACCAAGATCTCGGGCGCGTGCGGCCGGCTCATGTGCTGCCTGTCGTACGAGCTCGCGCAGTACCGCGACACCGCGGACCGGCTGCCGCCCGTGGGCGTGCGGATCACGACGGGCAAGGGCGTGGTCACGGTGACGCGCACCGAGACGCTGGGCGAGAAGGTGTGGGTGCGCGACGACGAGGGCACCGAGCACGAGATCGCGCTCACCGACCTGCCGCCCGGGCCGTACCACAAGTGCGGCGACTGCGGCTGCGGCGCGCGGCAGAAGAAGAGTGACGGCGGTCCGCCGGACACCGCCGGTCCCGAAGGGCCGGAACGTCCCCCGGGCCCCGACCGGCCCCAGTCGCCGCCCCAGTCCCGCGGACCGCGCAACGACGGCGGCCGGCCGGCCGGCGGGCCGGCGCGCAACCGGCCGCGTGGCCCTCGCCGTCCCGGCGGGCGGCCCAGCGGCGCCGGGGGTGGCGAGCGCCCGGCTCCTCGACGGGATCCCGAGGGGCCGCCGCCCGAGAAGCCCGCTTCGTGATCCGGCGCGCCGTCCGGCGGCGCGCGATTCAGAGCGGACGGCGGGACAGCGCGCGCAATCCCAGCGCCAGCACGGCCACCGCCCAGCCCGCGGCCCACACCACCATGGCGAGGCTCGGCACGGTCACGGGCGAGAACGGCGAGATCTGCAACTGCGCGAGGAACGGCGGCTGCAGCACGTGCGCCGCCAGGTTCCACATGGACTGCGAGGGCATGATCAGGCTGACCACCGTGCCGATGTTGCGCGTCGCGTCGTTGCGCGTGAGCGCGCCGATCTGCTCGACCAGTCCGCCCAGGAACGCCAGGCCGTAGAGCCCGAACGCGAGCACGCCGTTGGTGACGGTTCCGAAGCGGGCGCCACCCGCGATCGACAGCGACACGAGCACCGCGGCCTCGAGCGCCATGAGCGCCAGCCCCGCCGCGATGCCCGGCGGCGAATAGCTCGCGCTGAAGAAGGCCACCGCCAGCACGCCGCCGGCGAGCAGCAGCAGGTACGCCCACACCACGATCAGGTGGCCGAGCCATTTGCCGAGCAGGATCTCGGAACGGCGTACCGGCCGGGCCGCCACGGTCTGCAGCACTCCCGACGAGATCTCGCCCGCGAGCGTGTCCACCGGAAGCAGCACGGCGCTCATGGCCATGAGGAAGTTGACGGCATACATCCCGGCCAGCGTGAACATGCTCAGCGTGACCTGGCGCTCCATCATCCCGCGCGCCCCGCCCGCGTTGGACGCGTCCTTGATCACGAAGTGAAAGCCCACGGCGTACAGCGCGAGAAACGCGAGCCCGCAGAGCAGGGTCGCGTGGAGCACGCGCTTGCGCGCGGTCTCGTGCAGGGTCAGCCGAACGATGGCGATCAGTCGCATGGCCTCATCCCGGGCGCTGGTCCGCGCCCATGACTTCGAGGAACTTGGCCTCGAGCGTCGCGCGCGCGGCCGAAAGGTGTCGCAGCGAGGCGCCGCGCGAGACCACCCAGCGGGCGATTTCCGGAAGCGCGTCGTCCGCGTCCACGACCAGCCGCACCTCGTCGCCCTCGCGACGGAGGTCACGGCCGAACCGCCCGAGGCCGGCGAACGTGTCGCCGTCGAGCCCGGAAGCGCGCAGCTCGACCTCGAACGGCTCGCCCTCGGCCGACAGCGAGTACTCGTGCACCACGCGCCCGGCTTTCACGAACACCACGCGGTCGCACGTGGCCTCGACTTCGCCGAGCAGGTGGGAGTTGAGGAACACGGACACGCCGCGGGTTCGCAGCGAGCGGATGATGTCGCGCACGAGCAGCCGGCCGATGGGGTCGAGGCCCGAGGTGGGCTCGTCGAGGAACACCAGCTCCGGCTCCCCCAGAAGCGCCGCGGCCAGCCCCACGCGCTGCAGCATGCCCTTGCTGTAGCCGCGCAGCGGACGGTTGGCCGCGTCGAGCAGGTCCACGTCGG
>JADLGX010000332.1 GCA_020849095.1 Candidatus Eiseniibacteriota bacterium | reverse complement strand
TCGGGCGATTTCAGCGCGAGCGGCGCGACGCCGCTGCCGGGCCGCATGGCGCGCTGGGACGGCAGCGCATGGGTGGCCCTCAGCTCGGGGCTCGACTACCTGGCGGATGTGCTCACTTCCGCGGGCGGAAAGCTCTTCGCGCTCGGCAACTTCAGCACGGCCGGCGGAACGCCCGTCACGCGGATTGCCGCGTGGGATGGCACCTCCTGGAGCGCGCTGGGCGCCGGACTGGGTGCGGGTGTCGGCGGCAACAACCTCGGCGGGCTGTGCATGGCGGCGTTCGACGGCGACCTCTTCGCGGGCGGGTTCTTCAACACGGCCGGGGACAAGTCCGCGCAGCGGATCGCGCGCTGGGAACTGTCGGCGACGACGGCGGTGGCGGGAGCGCCGCCCGCGCGCTCGTTGCGCCTGTCGCGCCAGTCGCGCAATCCCGCGTCGGGCAGCGCGAGCTTCGCGATCGAGCTTCTGAACGAGGACGACATCACCGCGGCGGTGTACGACGTGCGCGGGCGGCTCGTCGCGACGATCGCCCGGGGCCGGCTGGCGGCCGGCTCGCACCGCCTGACGTGGAGCGGGCGGGACGCCGCGGGCGCAGCCGCCGAGACGGGCATCTACTGGGTGCGCGTCAGCGGCTCGCGAGAGACGGCGAGCGCGAAGGTGGTTTGGATGAAGTAGGCGCCAGGCGCCAGTCGGCAGCGATCCGGTTTCCCGTACGTCGCGTACTCCACAATTCGGTTGGGCCAGCTCCGCACACCCCGCTAGCTTGTCGGCTGCGGCGCCCGTGGCGCCGTCGCGCCGGAAGCGGAGTGTTGGGATCCCTGCTGACGTGGAGGTGGTCGCATGGCTTCGATTCGCATCATGACGCTCGAGGGCGGCTTCTTCGAGCCCTCACCCGAAGTGCTCGCCGCGTTCCGCGCGCAGTTGCGCGGCGCCCTGCTGGTGGAGGGAGACGCCGGCTACGAAGACTCGCGCTCGCTGTGGAACGCGATGATCGACCGCCGGCCGGCCGCGGTGGTGCGCGCGCTGGGCACGGCCGACGTGATCGCGTGCGTGAACTTCGCCCGGCAACACTCGCTGGTGCTCACGCTCAAGGGGGGCGGGCACAACATCGCCGGGCTCGCCGTGCGCGATGCCGGCCTCATGCTGGACCTGTCGCTCATGCGCGGCGTGTGGGTGGACGAACGCTCGCGCCTGGCGCACGCGCAGGCGGGCTGCCTGCTGGGCGACGTGGACCGCGAAACGCAGCTGCACGGCCTGGCCGCGGTGCTGGGCTTCGTGAGCAACACCGGCATCGCCGGGCTCACGCTGGGCGGCGGGTTCGGCTACCTGTCGCGGCGCTTCGGCTGGACCACGGACAACGTGCGCTCCATGCAGGTGGTAACCGCGGACGGCCAGCTGGTGCGCGCGAGCGAGCTCGAGAATCCCGACCTGTTCTGGGGATTGCGCGGCGGCGGCGGAAACTTCGGCGTGGTCACCGACTTCGAGTACGAGCTGCATCCGGTGGGGCCCGAGGTCGTGGGTGGCGCCATCGCGTGGCCGGCCGAGAACGCGCCCGCAGTGCTCGAGCTGTTCCGCACCCTCATGTCGAACGCTTCTCCGGAGCTGGCGCTGGTCGCCGCGATGCGCCTGGCGCCGCCCGCGCCGTGGATCCGCAAGGACGCGCACGGCAAGCCCATTGTGGTCGTGTTCGTCTGCCACACGGGCACGGTCGAGCAGGCGGAACGTGACCTGGCCCCGCTCAAGGGCTTCGGCGCGCCGGTCGGCGACATCGTGCAGAGGCGCACCTACGTGTCGCAGCAGAACCTGCTCGACGCCACGCAGCCCAAGGGGAGGCGCTACTACTGGAAGTCGGAGTACCTGCCCGCTCTGGGCACGGAGCTGTTCGAAAAGTACCGCGAGCACGCGGCGCGCATCGTGTCGCCGCATTCGGCGGTGATCCTGTTCCCGCTCGGCGGCGCGGTCGGGCGGCACGGCGAGGACCACTCGCCGGCGGGTAATCGCGACGCGCAGTGGGTGCTGAACATCTCGGGATCGTGGGACCGGGCCGAGGACGATGCGGCCAACATGGAATGGGCGCGCGCGGCGTGGCGCGACATGCGCGCGTTCTCGACCGGCGGCACGTACGTCAACTTCCTCAATGCCGAGGAGAACGACGATCGCACCCGCGACGCGTATCGCGGCAACTACGACCGGCTGGCCCGCGTGAAGGCCCGGTGGGACCCGGCGAACCTGTTCCGCTCGAACAAGAACATCGTCGCGGCGGGCTGAACGCCACTCGACGCGGCCGCCGCACGGTGACAGTGTCTCCGCGGACCCGAACCCGAGGACTTCGCATGCCGCAGGAGACACGCCCATCGCTCACCGTGCGGCGCGCCGCGCCCGCCGACCTGGATGCGCTCGTGCCGCTGTTCGACGGCTACCGGCGGTTCTACGGCCGCCCGTCCGATCCCGGCCTGGCGCGCGACTTCCTGCAGCAGCGCTTCGATCGCAGCGAGTCGGTGGTGTTCCTGGCGCTGCTCGGTGAGCAGGCGGTGGGATTCACCCAGCTCTACCCGAGCTTCTCGTCGGTCTCGGCCGCGCGCATTCACGTGCTCAACGACCTGTTCGTGAGCGAGCGGGGCCGGCGGCACGGAGTGGGCAAGGCGCTGCTCGCCGCGGCAATCGAGTTCGGGCGCGCCGACGGCGCCGTTCGCCTGGTGCTGTCCACCGGGCACACCAATCTCGCGGCGCAGGCGCTCTACGAATCCACGGGCTGGAAGCGCGACGACGAGAACCGCGAGTACGAGTTCTCGCTTCGGTAGCCTCGCCGGTCGGGCGATTTGCCCCGGCGGGCCCATGGGCCATCTGCACCGTTGAAATGACCGGGTGACTTCCGCACGCTGTGGCATGGAGGTTCACCCCGACATGCCATCGATCCGGCTTCATTCCGCGGCGCTGCTGATCTGCGCGCTCGCGCTTGCGCTTTCGCCCTGTCGCCCCGCCATCGCCGCTTCGTACGACGGCACCCTCGATACCGCTCACGTCAGCCATGTGGACTGGCAGGATCGCCGCCCGCTGTGCCCGGTGGACCAGCAGCCGTTCGAAGTCGTCCTGCGCGCGGCCGCCGATGACCTGGCGGCGGTGCGCGTGGTCGTGCGCGGCACGGACTCCGCGGTCGTGGTGGCGACGCGCAGCGGCGAGCGCGGCCCGTACGACCTCTGGAGCGCTACGCTTCCGGCCGCGACCGGCCCGCAGGTTCGCTACTGGTTCGAGATCTCCGACGGCGCGGCGCTCGCGCGCGTGAGCGCGTCCGGCGTCAGCGTCGCGCCGCCCGCGGATTCCGGATGGGTGGTGGACTTTTCGAGCCTGTCGCACGCCCCGCTCGGCGCCACGCCGCTGCCGGGCGGAGGAGTGGTGTTTCGCGTGTGGGCGCCGGGCGCCACGGGCGCTTCCGTGCGCGGCGAGTTCAACGCGTGGGGGCTCACGCCCATGGGCCGCCTGGGCGAGGACTTCGTCGCGCGCGTGCCGGCCGCGGTGACGGGGCAGGCCTACAAGTACTACTTCGCCTCGGGAACGTGGGCGGCCGATGCGCGCGGGCGCGTGCTGGACCCCAGTGGTGGGTACTGGAACTCGCGCATCGCCGATCCCACGCAGTTCGCGTGGACCGACTCGTCGTGGCGCACGCCGGCGCTGGGCAGCATGGTGATCTACCAGCTCAACACGGGCACGTTCAGCGGGCTCAACGATCCTAACGGCGCGGCCGCGTTTCCGTCGCGATTCGCCGACGTGGCGGCGCGCGCGCACGAACTGCGAAAGCTCGGCGTCAACGCGGTGTTGTTCAACCCGGTCACGTCCACGCCGTCACTGCAGTACGCCGGCTACTCCACGCTGAACCCGTGGTCGCCCGAGTGGAGCTACGGCTCGCCGGACGACTTCAAGGGGCTGGTCGACGCGCTGCATCGCGAGGGCCTCGCCGTGCTGTGCGACATCGTCTGGAACCACGTGGACGGCGGCACGGGCTTCCTGTGGAACTACGACGGCACGCAGATCTTCTTCGAGACTCCCGCGTCGCAGACGCCGTGGGGCTACCAGCCGGCGTTCGGCCGCGCGGCGGTGGACGACTACTTCGTGCACAGCGCGCTGCACTGGCTCGAGGAGTATCACGTGGACGGGTTTCGCATGGACGCCGTCGCGTACATGTCGCAGCCGCCGCACGAGGCGCAGGGCTGGGCGCTCATGCAGCGCTTCAACACCGAGCTCGAGCGGCGCTACAGCGGCGCGGTGACGATCGCCGAGAACTTTCCGCTGCAGGGTCCGATCGTGCTACCCGTCGCGGCGGGCGGCGTGGGATTCGACACGCAGTACAACGGCATCTTTCGCGCCAACCTGCGCAACGCGATTCCGCACAACACGGGTTCATCCTACTTCGGCAGCTTTCCCGCGCTCACGACGCCGTCGCCGGGCCTGACGGCCGGGCACCAGTCGTTCAACTACGTCGAGCTGCACGACGACGCGTGGGACATCGGCAACAACCGGCGCTGGCTGGTCGACCTGGCGCCCTCGCCGGGCGTGATCGCCGACAGCGCCGAGGCGCGCATGCGGCTCACGCTGGGCGCGCTGCTGCTGACGCCCGGCGTGCCGGCGCTGCTCATGGGCGACGAGTGGCTCGAAACGGCGGCGTGGGGCACGGCGGCGCACAATCGTATCGACTGGAGCAACCGCGAGGCGCACCCGGGGCACTTCGCGTTCGTGCGCGACCTGGTGGACCTGCGCATCCACACGCCCGCGCTGCACGCGGACGCCGCCAGTGTGCCGACGCACGGGAACTACCTCGACGGCGTGTTCTCGTGGATTCGCCACGACGCGCTGGGGCGGCTCTTTCTGGTGATCGTCAACCTGGGCGAGAACGACTTTCCCAGCTACCTGATCGGCGCTCCGGCGGCGGGCGAGTGGTTCGAGCGGCTCAACTCGCAGGCGGCGGCCTACGGCGGCACGGGCGCGGCCAACGACACGGCGCTCACGGCCTTCGTGCGCGCGCAGGACGGCTACCCGCGCAGCCTGGACATCCGGCTGCCGCGCTCGAGCGTGCTGGTGCTGCAGGCGCGCAACACGCTGGGAGTGGAGCCGGACGCCGTCGGCGCGGCCGGCGGCATCGAGAGCGTGTGGCCCAACCCCTCAGGCGGAACGGTGCGAATCGCCTTCGCGCTGCCGCGCTCCGGAGAAGCGGACGTGAGTGTGTTCGACACGCAGGGACGGGACGTGGCGTTGCTTCACCACGGCATGCTCGCGGCGGGACCGCGCGAGATGGAATGGAACGGCCGCAACGACTCGGGCGCGCCCGCGCCGGCCGGGGTCTACCTGGTGCGGCTGCGCAGCAGCGAGGGCACGTCGACCCGGCGGGTGGCGCGCGTGCGATGAACGTGGCGCGACTGGCGGTGACGGTGCTGCTGGCGGTGACCGTGTCGGCCGGACGCGCGCGCGCCGAACTGCCGTACCCCGCCACGCACGGCGAGTGGCACGAGGTGACCACGTCGCGCTTTCGGGTGTACTCCGACGCCGGTGTGGCGCCGGCCACGCGCGCCGCGCGCCACCTGGAGCGGCTGGCCGAGGCGATGGAAAAGACCCGCGCGGGGCTGCGCGTGGATTCGACGCGCAAGGTGTGCGTGTACGCGTTCCGAGACGCCGAGTCGTTCCGGCCCTACGTGGAAAACGCGGGTGACGACTACGGCACCACCGTGGGTTACCAGCTGGCCGGCTGCGACGTGGACTACCTCATGTACTTCATCGTGCCCGGCAACCGCTCGCTCGCGTTCGCGTCGCACGAGTTCACGCACGCGGCGGTGTCGCGAACGCTGGGGCGGATGCCCGTCTGGATCAGCGAGGGACTGGCCGAGTACTTCAGCACGTTCGAGTCGCGCTCCCGGCGCGCGCAGATCGGGCGTCCCGTGCCCGGCTCGCGCCGGCGGCTGCGCGATCGGGTGCAGCCCCTGCGCACCTTCCTGCTGGTGGGGCAGAACAGCCCCGAGTACAGCCACGGCCCGCACCGCTCGCTCCTCTATGCGCAGTCGTGGGAGCTGGTTCACATGCTGCTGCAGGACGACGAGTCCGGCCCCGCGCGCTTCGGGACCCTGCTGCGCCGGCTCGCCGCCGGCGTGCCCAGCGCCGACGCGCTGGCCCAGGTGTACGGCCCTGGCGCGGTGGACTCGCTCGAGCGCCGGCTGCGGCGGCGCGTGTTCGAGACCACCGTGCGCTACCAGGACTACGACTTCGACAGCGCGTTCGTGACCGTGCCGGTGCGCGCTCGCACGCTCGAGCGCGCCGAGACCCAGCTGCTGCTGGGCGAGCTGCTCGCGCACGCCTACGACTCCCAGCTGCCGGACG
>JADLGX010000331.1 GCA_020849095.1 Candidatus Eiseniibacteriota bacterium | reverse complement strand
CGAGCGCGTCGAGCGCATGTCCGGCGAACTCGACCGCCGCCGCGGAGTCGAGGCGCTGGTCGGCAGCTCGCGCGCGATCGAGCGCGTGCGCGAACAGGTCCGGCAGATCGCGCCCACGCGATCGAGCGTGCTGCTGGTGGGCGAGGAGGGCAGCGGGCGCAGCCTGGTGGCGCGCGCCATCCATCACGCGAGCCCGCGGCGTGACGAGCGGTTCGTGTGGCTCGACGCCGCGGCCGTTCCGCCCGAAACGCTCGACGCCGAACTGTTCGGCGACCGCGAGGAGCCGGGGCTGCCGCCAGCCGCCGGCCGCGCCGAACTGGCCGACGGCGGCACGCTGTTCGTGGACAACGTCGAGCACCTGCCGGCCGGCGTGCAGTTGCGGCTCCTGCGCATGCTGCAGGACCGGATGATCGACCGCTCCGGCGGCGGCTCGCTTCGCGTGGACGTGCGCATGCTCGCCGCCACGACGGTGGAACTGGGCGACGAGGTGCGCGAGGGACGCTTTCGCGAGGACCTGTCGTACCGGCTCGACGTGGTGCGGATCGCGCTGCCGCCGCTGCGCGAGCGCCCCGAGGACATTCCGCTGCTCGCCGAGCACCTGTTGCGCCAGCTCGCGCGCGAACACGGCCGCCGGCCGCGCGCCATCACGCGCGGGGCGCTCGAGCGGCTGCGCCGGTACGCGTGGCCCGGCAACGTGAGCGAGCTGGTGCGAACGCTCGAGTCGCTGGTGGTCGCGGCGCCCGGGCGCGGGGCGATCGACGTGAGCGCGCTGCCCGAGCCTTTTCGGGATGCCGCCGGCCCGGCCGGCCGCCTGGAGGTCAGCGTGGGCATGACGCTGGCCGAGGCCGAGCGCCAGCTGTTCGAGGCCACGCTGGCGCACACGGGCGGCAACAAGGCGCGCGCCGCCGCCATGCTGGGCGTGGGCCTGCGGACGCTCTACCGCAAGCTGGAGCAGTACCGGCTCGGATAGCCTCCTGCGAGCAACCGCTCAAGTCGCCCCGTGCTCTCGGCCGATAACGGCGCCAGTCCCGATCCTCACGACCGGAGGTGTCATGTCGTCCCTGCCCGAGCCCCTCGAACCCCAGCGCGATCCCGCGACGCCCCCTTCGGGTGGCGAGCGCGCCGATTGGCTGTGCGGTCCGGACGAGGGACTCGAGGCCGAGATCGCGCGCAAGGAGCGCGAGAGCGGCGAACTGACGCGCCCCACACTGCTCCGGCCCAAGATCGTCCCCATCGACACGGCGGCGGGGTTCACGCCCGCCGAGCCGGCTTCGCCCGCGCCCACGCTGCAGCGTCCCGCCGCGCCCGAGGCGCCGCCCGCCACGGCGGATCGCAAGCGCTTCGGCGCCGTCGAGCCCAGCGCCGGTTCCGACTTCACCAGCGGCAGCGGCATGATCTGGGAGCCCGGCGCCAACAGCGTGCCCGCCATTCGCCGCGCTCCGCAGCGCCCCGCGCCCGGCGCGGGCGCGCACGATTCGCGCCGCGAGTTCCCCATGGACGATGCCGAGGAGCGCTCGCGCGCCCGGCAGCAGGCCATGGATGCCGCGGCGGCGGCCGCCGAACTCGAGAGCCGCCCGCACGACGTGGTCACTCCCGACGCATTCGAAGTGAACGCCGTACCCATGCCGTGGTGGATGCAGGCGCCGCACGTGCTGCAGACCGACCGGCGTCTCCAGTTGATGATCGGAGGCGGCCTGCTGGTGCTGGCCACGATCGCCTTCTGGCCGCGCGGCGAACGCCCGGTGTCGCTCGGCGAGATCGCCCGCACGCCCGAGCACTTCAACGGCCAGAGCGTGCAGGTGCACGGCAAGGTCGGCGAGGTGTTCCCGGTCGGCGGTGGCTTCGCGTTCTACCTGCACCAGGCCAAGGACACGCTCGTGGTCTTCACGCGCGTCCGCCAGCCGCGCCGGGGCGAGAAGCTCAAGCTCCACGGCACGATGAGCACCGGCTTCCTCGACGGACAGTCGCATTCCGCGCTGTTCGAATCCGCCGCCGAGAAGTAATCGCAGCAGGCGAAGGGCCTCGCCCATCAGGGCGACCGTGCCAGAATGGCAAGACCCCCCGAATCGCGCCCTCGCGCCCGGGCCCCAATTCGGCCATAAGCCATTGCATTATTGCGCCTTGAAAGCTTTTCAATTGGCCGACTTGAGCCCTCTCCCCGCGTGGCCTATGGTCGCCGTGCGCCGCGGTCCCGCGCCCCTGCATCTCGCGCTGCGGACCGCCCGGACGCCAACCGTTTTTTTCCGAGAGCCACACCACCGCGCCCGCCACGAAGGCGGTGCGCCGTGTGGGCGTGGCAGCCACACACCGAGGAGGTTCACACCATGAACGTCAAGCCTCTGGCCGACCGGATCCTGGTTCGCCGTGTCGAGGAGCAGGAGACCATTCGCGGCGGGATCATCATTCCCGACACCGCGAAGGAGAAGCCGCAGGAGGGCGAAGTCGTCGCCGTCGGGCCGGGCCGCCGCAACGAAGACGGCAAGCGCATCGAGGTCGAGGTGAAGCAGGGCGACCGCGTGCTGATCGGCAAGTACAGCGGCACCGACGTCAAGATCGACGGCACCGAGTACGTCATCCTTCGGGAAGACGAGATCCTCGGCATCCTCGCCAAGTAGTTCCTTCCCCGAACATTCGGCGGACCGGCGCGCCTCGCGCGACGGACGCCTGATTCCTCGAAGAACCCGGAGGCCACATGGCAGCGAAGCAGTTGCTCTTCAGTGAGCAGGCTCGTCAGGAAATCCTGCGCGGCGTCGAAACGCTCGCGAAGGCCGTCAAGGTCACGCTCGGACCCCGCGGCCGCAACGTCGTCCTCGACAAGAAGTGGGGCTCGCCCACGGTGACCAAGGACGGCGTGTCCGTCGCCAAGGAGATCGAGCTCGAGAACCCGTACGAGAACATGGGCGCGCAGATGGTGCGCGAGGTCGCTTCGAAGACCTCCGACGTGGCCGGCGACGGTACGACCACCGCGACCGTTCTCGCCGAGATCATCTTCAAGGAAGGTCTCAAGAGCGTCACGGCCGGTTCCTCGCCCATGAACATCAAGCGCGGCATCGACAAGGCCGTCTCGACGGTCGTGGACGAGCTCAAGAAGATCAGCAAGCCGGTCAAGGACAACAAGGAGATCGAGCAGGTCGCCACCATCTCCGCCAACTCGGACACGGTCATCGGCAAGATGATCGCCGAGGCCATGGCGAAGGTCGGCAAGGACGGCACGATCACGGTCGAGGAAGCCCGCTCGGTCGAGACCACGCTGGACGTGGTCGAAGGCATGCAGTTCGACAAGGGCTACATCTCGCCCTACTTCGTGACCGAGAAGGACTCGATGGAAGCGGTCCTCGAAGACGCCTTCATCCTCCTCTACGAGAAGAAGCTGTCGAACATGAAGGACCTGCTCCCGGTGCTCGAGAAGGTCGCGCAGCGCGGCAAGCCGCTCGTGATCATCTCCGAGGACGTCGAGGGCGAGGCGCTCGCCACCCTGGTGGTCAACAAGCTGCGCGGCACGCTCAACGTGTGCGCCGTCAAGGCTCCGGGCTTCGGTGACCGTCGCAAGGCCATGATGGAGGACATCGCCGTCCTGACCGGCGGCAAGGTCATCACGGAAGACCTGGGCATCAAGCTCGAGAGCACGCGCATCGAGGACCTGGGCAAGGCCAAGCGCATCGTCGTCGACAAGGAGAACACCACCATCGTCGAGGGCGGCGGCAAGAAGGAAGACATCAAGGGCCGCATCGCGCAGATCAAGAAGGAAATCGACGAGACCACGTCGGACTACGACCGCGAGAAGCTGCAGGAGCGCCTGGCCAAGCTGGCGGGCGGTGTTGCGGTGATCAACGTCGGCGCCGCGACCGAGACCGAGATGAAGGAGAAGAAGGCTCGCGTCGAGGACGCGCTGCACGCGACGCGCGCGGCCGTCGAAGAGGGCATCGTTCCGGGCGGCGGCACGGCGTACATCCGCTGCCAGAAGGCGCTCGAGACGCTCGCCGCGGAGCTCGAAGGTGACCAGCGCATCGGCGTCAAGATCATCATGCGCGCGATGGAGCAGCCGATCCGCACGCTGTGCGAGAACGCCGGCCTCGAAGGTTCGGTCGTCGTCGAGCACATCAAGAAGGAAAAGAAGAACGTCGGCTTCAATGTGGACACGGAAGAGTACGTGGACATGTTCGAGGCGGGCGTCATCGATCCCACCAAGGTGACCCGTTCGGCCCTGCAGAACGCGGCTTCGGTCGCGAGCCTGCTGCTGACGACGGAAGCCCTGATCACCGAGATCCCGGACCGGAAGAAGGCTCCGGCCGGCGGTCCTGGCGGTGGCGGCGGTGGCTACGGCGGCGAGGACTTCTAGTCCGCGTCACGCAGCGCAGATACACGAGCGGCCCCGGAGAGCGATCTCCGGGGCCGTCTCGCTTTTCGCACCGCCGGGTCATTTTTCGCACCCCTCAAGTCACCCCTTCGCTTTCCGATACTGCGGGACCGGAGCAACGGGCTCATGGACGGGCCGCAGGAATCGTCCGACCAACCGGAGACCCGCCATGCAAGCCATCCCGTCGGCCATGCAGTCCGCGCGTATGGGGCTTCAACGCTCCTCCCTCCAGATGGATCGCGCCGCCGAAGCGATATCCCGGAGCTTCG
>JADLGX010000330.1 GCA_020849095.1 Candidatus Eiseniibacteriota bacterium | reverse complement strand
GGCGGCCAGTGAAGAAGCCGCCATCTCGCTCGAACTGCTCGTCGAGGTGCGCAACAAGCTCACCGAGGCGTATCGCACCGTGATGAACATCCAGTAACCCCCGGGACCCCATGGCCGACTCCGAACTTCCACTCGTCAGCGCCGTCCGAGGCATGGACAGCTCGCGCCGTTTCCTGGCCGCGGGTCTTCTCGTCGCCTTGATCGTCGGCATCGGCTTCGTCGGCCGTTGGGCCTCGACGCCGACCTTCGTGACCCTCTTCCACGACATGGACCTCAAGGAGTCCGGCGCGGTCGGCGAGGCGCTCGCCAAGGCGAACATCCCGTACAAGCTCGGCGCGAGCGGAACCGAGGTGCAGGTGCCCGCGGTCGAGGTGGCGCGCGCCCGCGTCGCGCTCGCCAAGGACGGGTTGCCCGCCAACGGCCGCCCCGGCCTCGAGCTGTTCGACAAGCCGTCGTGGGGAATGACGGACTTCACGCAGCGTGTCACCTACCAGCGCGCGCTCGAAGGCGAACTGGCGCGCACGATCGGCCAGTTGTCGGGAGTCGAACGCGCCGAGGTGCACCTGTTGCTTCCCAACGTCAGCACGATCCGTCGCCAGGACCGCCAGGCCGGCGCTTCGGTCGTCCTGTCGCTCAAGGGCGGCACGCCGCTCTCGTCCGAGACCGTGCAGGGCATCACGTACATCGTCAGCAACAGCGTCGAGGGACTGAGCGCGGACAACGTGGCGGTCATGGACAACGCGGGCCGCGTCCTCTCCATGCCCAGCTCGGGCGCGGGCGGCGCCGGCCTTACGGGCCGCCAGCTCGAGGTGGCGCACGGGATCGAATCGCACGTCGTGACCAAGATCGAGGAACTGGTGGGCACGGTCGTGGGCGTGGGCCGGGTGCGGACCGAGGTCACCGCGATGGTCAGCTTCGATCAGGTGGACGCGACGACGGAGACGTACAACCCCGACGGCCAGGTGCTGCAGACCGAGCAGCGCAGCGAGGGCGGCCCGGCGGACGGGGGCACACCGCAGACCATCGTCAGCAACCAGTACCAGAACTCCCGGCGGCTCGAGAAGAGCACCAGCCTCGCAGGGCGCCTCACCAGGCTCACCGTAGCGGTGCTCGTGGACGAGAAGGCCATACGTGCCGGCGAGAAGGAAAAGCAGCTCGCCGACATCGAGGCGATGGTCCGCAACGCCGTCGGCGTGGACAGCACGCGCGGCGACCGGCTCACCGTGCTCGCCGTGCCGTTCGAGCCCGTGCAGCTCGAGGCCGGAGACAAGAACGTCAAGCCCAAGGTGGATCCGATCGCCGTGGCCGAGCGCGTCAGTCACCCGCTCATCGGCATCGTGGCGATCGTCGTGATGCTGCTGATCGCGCTACAGGTTAAGGGGCTGCTCACGCCGCCGCGCGCGGTGCCCACGGCCCGGGGCGCGCCCGGAGCGGCGGGAGGCACCGGCGCGGCCATCGGCCCTTTGGCGTTCGCCGCGGAGGCTGAGCATCCGCGGCTGCATGAGGACACGGAAGTCATGAAGCTGAAGAACCGGCTCAAGCAGGAGTCGAGCGAGCGGCCCGAAGTCACGGCCCAGGTCCTCAAGGCCTGGCTGGCGGAGAACTGATGAGCGTGGGGCAGAAGCGCGGAACGGGCGGCATGGACGACGGCGAGCGGTTGACCGGTCCCCAGAAGGGGGCCGTGCTC
Organism: Candidatus Eiseniibacteriota bacterium; assembly: GCA_020849095.1. Taxonomy (GTDB): domain Bacteria; phylum Eisenbacteria; class RBG-16-71-46; order RBG-16-71-46; family RBG-16-71-46; genus CAIXRL01. Next base: position 2,670 of record JADLGX010000330.1, on the reverse strand, counting down.
TGCATGGCGCTGGGCGCGGAACGCTCCGCCCAGATCATGCACATGCTCACGCCGCGCGAAGTGGAACTCGTCTCGCGAGAAATCGCCGGGCTGCCCATGGTGGGCGCGGACAGGGTCAACCACGTGCTGAGCGAGTTCCAGCAGGTCTCGCGCGCGGTCGAGTCCGTGGCGCGTGGCGGCGTGGACCTGGCGCAGGAGATCCTCGAGACGGCGCTGGGCACGGTGAAGGCCAAGGCGATCCTCGAGAAGATCCAGGAACAGCTGGTGGACACTGGGCTCAAGCGGCTTCGCAACGCGCAACCCGAGGTGCTCGCCGGCATCCTCCGCGGTGAGCATCCGCAGACCATCGCCCTGATCCTCGCGCATCTCGACCAGCGCCAGGCCGCCAGCGTGATCACGGGAATGGAGCCCGCGTTCGCGGCCGAGGTGCTCTACCGCATCGCCCGCATGGACAAGATCTCGCCCGACATGCTGCTGCTCGTCGAGAGCGGACTGTCGAGCAAGACCGACCTGTCGCTATCCGAGGAGATGCGCGTCTCGGGTGGCCCGAGCGCGGTGGCCAAGCTGCTCAACCTCACCGGCCAGAGCCTCGAGAAGGAGCTGCTCGAGACGATCGGGAGCCGCAGCACCGAGATCGCCGACCAGATCAAGGCTCTCATGTTCGTCTTCGAGGACCTCATGCTGGTGGACGCGAAGGGCATCCAGCGCGTGTTGCGCGACGTGGACGCCAAGGACCTCGCACTCGCGCTCAAGGCGGCGACCGACGAGCTCAAGAAGCACATCCGCACGAACATGTCTGAGCGCGCCGGCCAGGCCCTCGAGGAAGAGATCGAAATGCTGGGTCCCGTGCGCGTGAAGGATGTCGAGGCGGCGCACGCCCGCATCATCGAGGTCGTCCGCGGGCTGTCGGACGCCGGCGAGATCATGATCGCAGGCCGCGGGGGTGGCGATGACATCATTCAGTGACCCGGACCAGTGGTCGCCGCTGTCGCTCGCGCGGGTGCAGGTCGGGCCGGGGGCGCACGTCGTGGCCGACGCCGCTCCGGCATCCGTGCTCGACACGCCGGGCGACGAGGGCGCGTGGCTGCCTTCGTTCGCGTCGGATGCGCAAGCCGCGCGGGACCTGGTCGAACAGGACGCCTATCGCCGAGGCCGCGAGGATGCGAAGCGCGAGGAACGCGCGCGTGCCGACGAACGCTGCCGCACCGCGCTGCAGGCCGTGGCGCGGGCCGCCGCGCACCTGGAGGGCATCGCGGGCGAGTTCGCGCGCGACCGTGAGCGCGACCTGCAGGCGGTGGCGCTCGCCGTCGCCCGCTCGCTCGTGCGCCGCGAGCTGAGTGCCTCACCCGAGATTCTCGGCGAGCTCATCACGCGCGCGATCGAACTCCTGCCGCTCGACCAGACGCTCGAGGTGCGCGTGCACCCGGACGACATGCGGACGCTGGGCGACAACCTGGACGCGCTCGTTCCGCCCGGACGTTCCGTGAAGTTGCAGTGGATCGCGGACGCCGCCGTGGACCGGGGCGGATTTCTGGTCGAGAGCCCCGCCCGGATCATCGACGGCCGCACCGACGTGGCGCTGCGCGTCCTCTACGAGAGGTTCGACCATGAATGAGCCCCTCGTGGCCGACTGGCCGATGCGCTCGCTGGACATGCTGGACGCGGCGCCGCGATTCACCGTGCTCGGGCGAGTCACCCGCGTGATCGGGCAGGTGGTCGAGGTGACGTCGCTGCCCGTCGCCGTGGGCGACGTGTGCCGGATCGCGCCGGACGACCGCACCGGCATCCTCGCGCAGGTCGCGGGCTTTCACGAGCGCGGCGTGCTGCTCATGCCGCTCGGCGAGTTGGAGGGCATCCGACCCGGCGACACCGTCACACCGCTCGGCCGCTCGTTTTTCGCGCGCGCCGGCGAGCAGATGGTGGGCCGCGTGCTGGACGGCCTCGGCCGTCCGATCGACCACGACCGTCCGCTCGGCCACACGCGCCGCATGCCGCTCAGCGCCGATCCGCCCAACCCGCTCACCCGGCCCCGCATCGACACGCCGCTGGTCACCGGCGTGCGCGCGATCGACGGGCTGCTCACGCTCGGGCGCGGTCAGCGCATCGGGATCATGGCCGGCTCCGGGGTGGGCAAGAGCGTGCTCCTGGGCATGATCGCGCGGCGTTCCAACGCCGACATCAACGTGATCGCCCTGCTCGGCGAGCGCGGGCGCGAGGTGCGCGAGTTCCTCGAGCGCGACCTCGGGCCCGAGGGGCTCGCCCGTTCGGTGGTGGTGGTCGCCACCAGCGATCAGGCGCCGGTCGTGCGCGCCACCGGCGCCTACGTGGCCACGGCGATCGCCGAGTACTTTCGGGACACGGGGCGAAACGTGCTGCTCATGATGGACTCCGTCACGCGCATCGCCATGGCGTGGCGCGAGATCGGCCTCGCCGTGGGCGAGCCGCCGACCACCAAGGGCTATCCACCGTCGGTGTTCGCGGCCCTGCCGCGCCTGCTCGAGCGGGCCGGCACTTCGGACAAGGGCAGCATCACGGGGCTGTATACCGTTCTCGTCGAAGGCGACGACTTCAACGAGCCGGTGGCCGACTCCGCGCGCTCGATCCTGGACGGCCACATCGTGCTGACGCGCCGGCTCGCGCACCAGAAGCACTTTCCCGCGATCGACGTGC
>JADLGX010000329.1 GCA_020849095.1 Candidatus Eiseniibacteriota bacterium | reverse complement strand
TCCTTTTCCGCGATCTCGGGATTGGGATTGGCCTCGAGCAGGTACAACTCGCCCTTGGCGGTCAGCCGGTAGTCCACACGCGCGTAGCCGTCCAGTTCGAGCATGCGGTACACGCGGCGCGTGGTGCGCTGCAGCGCGCGCTCGATCGCGGGGTCCAGCCCCTCGGCGCGGCGGATGTCGATGCGGTGCTTCTTCTGGTAGCCGGGGCTGTGCTTGACCCGCGCGGTGGCGATGGGTTCGCCGCTCTCGGCCAGGCTGCCGAAATCCAGCTCCCACGTGGGCAGCACGCGCATGCGTTCGTTGCCGATCGCGCCCACGTAGAGTTCGCGCCCCTCGATGTACTCCTCGACCAGCGCGTCGGTCCCGATGCTCTCGTGAATGAAGCGCACGCGCTCGGCCAGCTTGTCGTCGCCGTCCACGATGCTCGCCTGCGAAATGCCGAGTGACGCCTCCTCACTGGCGCTCTTCACGAACAGCGGGAACTTGAGGCTCTTGGGCCGGCGCGGCTTGCTGCCGCGCGCCACCACGAAGAACGCGGGCACGCGAACGCGGTGGTAGGCGGCGATCTTCTTGGTGATCGCCTTGCTGCGCGCCAGCACCAGCCCGCGCGGGTTGCAGCCGGTGTAGGCCAGCTTGAGCAGCTCAAGGTAGGACACCACGTGCTGGTCGAAGTTGGACAGCCCGTGGAACTCCTCGAGCAGGTTGAAGACGATGTCCGGCTTCCACTCCTCGGCCGCGGCGCGGATGGGATTGAGCTCCTCCTGCACGCCCAGCGGCATCGTTTCGTGCCCGAGCTTTCGCAGCATGCTGAGGATGCCGTACTCGGTCTTCCACGAGGAGATCTCTTCGGGCGTGTGGCCCTTGAGCGAATCCGGCGGCACCAGCGACGGGTGCATGAGCACGAGAACCCGGAGGGGTTTCTTCACAGTGCGATCCAGTTCTTGCGGCTGTAGTGAAAGTGAACCGTACGGACGGTGAGCAGCAGCGCCACGTCCACGCGCAGCCGCCGCTCGTTGCCCGAGGCCTTCAGGTCCAGCACCTGGCAGCGCGACATCACGTCGTCGAGCACGCGCTCCAGGGTGAACGGCGACTCGCCGGTGAAACGCGACACCATGCGGCGGATCTCGCCGCGATTGCGGCGCACGAAACGCGTGGCCGGCTCGCCGCGCCGCCCCGGTTCGGCCGCGAACAGCCGCTGCAGGTCGCGGTCCTGCACAGTGGGGCGCCAGCGCGCGTAGTGCGCCTGCTTTTCGGCGTAGTGCTCGCGCAGCGTGCGCCGCACGCTCGACAGAGGTTCCACGCGCTTGCGCGACCTGACCTGCGCCGGGACGCCGCGCAGCTCGCGCATGAGTTCGTCCACGTACTCCAGCTTGCGCAGCGCCGGCCAGCCCGCGTAGCGCCGCCGCCACGCCGAACGCGGCGTGAGCCACACCGCGAACGTCTCGGCGAAGTCCTCGTCCGGGTGCGCCTGCGCGTAGTACTGGCGCAGGTGCTGCACGAAGCGCTGGCTGGCCGGGTTGGGCCGGTAGATTTCCGGATACGGCTTGTGCGTGTTGCCGAACTGCCGCCGCCACTCGCCGCGCCGGTGCAGCCGCCACGCGTGCTGCACGCAGTGCCCGAACTCGTGCCGGAGGATGCCCAGGCAGTCCTCGCGCGTGCCGCCCTCGGCCTCGAGCATCATGGTCTTCTCGAGCCGCAGCAGGCGAGGGTGCGCCAGGTAGAAGGGCACGGCGACGCCGGGGATGCCGTCGGGAGAGAACCACTCGGTCGAGAGCCAGATGTGCGGGCGCACGCGGATGTCGCGCAGCGCGAGCTCGTCCCACACCTGCTGCACGTGCGACTCGAGCGTCGTGCCTTCCCATTCCAGGGCGAGGTCGCAGAAACGCAGGTCGAGCAGTTGCTCGTCGTCGAACCGGTCCCATGGTGTGCGGCGGACCCTGGGCTTCGGGATTCTGGCGGCCATGCTCCTCCCTGAGCGGTGCGATCGCGGTTGACGCTGCCGCCGCGCTCGCCGAACATCCGCCGCCGCGCCGCGTGCCGAAAGGCCCGCGAGGCGCCACGACCGGATTCCCGCGCATCTTACTTCAGGATGGTGCGATGAAAAGCCCCGCTCCCCGCCGCGACCGCCACGCCTTCTACGAAGCCGCCGTCCAGGGCGTGGAATGGGACCTCGACTTCCTGGCCCGCACGTTCCGCAACCGGAACAAGCGCGAAGCCCGCACGTTCCGCGAGGACTTCTGCAGTACCGCCGCGCTGGCCACCGCGTGGGCGCAGCGCAACGCCGCCAACGAATCGTGGGCGGTGGACCTCGATCCCGAGCCGCTGGCGTGGGCAAAGAAGTACCGGCTGCCCTACGTGCGCGAGGTGGCGAAGCGCGTTCACCTGGTGAAGTCCGACGTGCGCAAGCCCCAGAAGCCGCTCGTGGACGTGGCCTGCGCGCTGAACTTTTCGTGGTGGGTGTTTCACGAGCGTCCCGACCTGCTGGCTTACCTGAAGGCGGCGCGGGCGAGCCTCAAGCCGGGCGGCGTGCTGGTGCTGAACGCCTTCGGCGGCACCAAGGCCGAACGCACCCTGAGCGAGCGCACGCGCAAGAGCGCCACGAACACGCCCGACGGCCGGATGTTGCCGCCATTTACGTACGTCTGGGAGCAGAAGTCGTTCAACGCGCTCGACCGCCGGCTGCTCGCCTACATCCACTTCGAGATCAAGGACGGCCCGCGCATGCCGCGCGCCTTCGTGTACGACTGGCGCATGTGGACGCTGCGCGAGCTCCAGGAGGCCTGCCTCGAGGCGGGCTTCGCCGATTTCGAGGTGTGGAGCGAGGGCTGGGATGCCGAATCCCGGACTCATACGGGCACGCTCCACAAGCGCGCGAAGCTGGACAACGAAGACTGTTGGATCGGCTACTGCGCGGCCTACCGCTAGAGCTTTTCTCCCCCCGCAGCACCTTCCATCTCTCCAGGAGGCTCCACCCATGACGTTCCGTTCCGCACTCGCGGCGCTCGCCTGCGTCGCGCTCCTTCCCGTCGCCGCTCTGGCCGCGACTCCGCGCTGGACCTACACGACCAACGGCATCTCGTTCCAGCGCGTCACGTCGCTCGGCACATTGATGGTGTCGTCGGACGACGCGCTGCGCGTGATCAATCCCGCCGATGGCTCGGTGCTGTGGGAGCGCAAGGATCTGGCGAAGTTCAAGGAGTGCAACTTCGACGAACTCGAGAACACGCCCTACGGCATGCTCGACATCGGCGAAGGCATGGGCGGCACGCGCCGGCACGTCGAGGTGATCGACCTGCAGACCGGCAAGGCCAAGTGGGACTCCGAAAAGCTGCCCATCCTGAGCAGCACGGGCCAGATCCAGGTGGCGCACAAGCGCATGCTGGTGATCTTCGGAATGGCCAAGAAGGGCAACAAGCCCATGACGGTCGCCGTGGACACCGAGACCGGCGAGATCAAGTGGCAGCAGGAGCGGTTGTTCGAAAAGCCGCTGCAGCTGTTCGAAGTGAAGGGCAGCGGCCGCATGTTCAAGCGCATGTCCATCGCCGGGAACCAGCCCGCCGCGTTCCCGGACGAGAACAGCATGGTCGTGTGGCTGAGCGAGGACGGTCCCATCAAGATCGACCTCGAGACGGGCAACAAGGTGTGGGCGTGCGCGGGGCTCAAGGGCAAGACGCCCGCGGCGCTCAACTACGGCTTCTGCGGCATGCTCAGCGCCGAGGGCGTGATCTACGTGCCGTACGAGAAGAGCCTGCAGGCGATCGACGCCGCGAGCGGCGCCCTGAAGTGGGCGAAGGAGAAGGATTTCCGCGGCCGCCCCTGCCAGATGATGATCGTGCAGCAGGGCATCGTCGTGCGCGGCGCGTCGTTCATGGACGGCGACAAGCCCAAGGGCAAGCCGTTCATCGACGTGCTGAACCCGGCGACCGGCGAGTCGGTGTGGAAGAAGCCGTTCAAGGACCTGGAAGACGCCACGTCGTTCGACGTGGACGGTGACCGTGTCTACATCTGCGCGGACAACGAAATGCACGCGGTGGCGCTCGCCGACGGCACGGACCAGATCATCGCCAAGTTCAAGTTCAAGGAGGGCGAGGTGCCCTCGGCGCTGACGCTGCGCGACGGCGGGTTCCTGCTCACGTCGAGCCAGTCGCTGCTCAAGCTGTCGCAGGGCGGCAAGGAGGAGTGGCGCGCGTACTACGCCGCTCCCGGCCAGGCCGGCTGGATCAAGATCGTGACCACGGCCGTGGTGATGGCGACCAACGCCGCGGCGGCCGGCAGCGCCTACGACCGCGCGCAGCGCTACGGCGGCACGCAGACCTATTACGTGTCGGGCAACCCCGAGCTGAGCCGCCGGTTCAAGGCGACCACGTCGGGGGTGGACTTCCGCTACATCCTCACCAGCGTCGAGGACGGCGGCAAGAAGCGCCCGGGCCTCGTCAAGGTCGCCAAGGCGGACGGCAAGATCGTCTCGTCGGTCGGGCTGGGCGACAAGACGCCCGAATACGAAGTGGACGAGGTCGAGGGCATCCTCTACTTCAAGAAGTCCGACGGCGTGATCGAGGCGTACGCGATGTGAAGCCGCCGTCGCACCGACGAAGCGCGGCCCGGGAGCGATGTCCGCTCCCGGGCCGCTTCGTTGGACACCCGGCCGTCCCCCCCCTAGCTTTCGCCGCCATGAAGAAGCTCCAGGCCACCCGCTACGTCTCGCCCCTCAAGGAGGGCGGCTCGCTGCCCGCCATTGTCGAGGCGAGCGACTCGCAGCTCTGGGTCGCCAAGTTCCGCGGCGCCGGCCAGGGCGCGCGCGCCCTGGTGGCCGAGTGGATCTGCGGCGAGCTCGCGCGCGCGTGCGGCTTCGCCGTGCCGATGCTCGCTCGCATCGAGCTGGACGAGGCCTTCGGGCGTAACGAGCCCGATCCCGAAATCCGCGACCTGCTGCGCGCGAGCCACGGCGCCAATCTGGGTATGGCGTTCCTGCCCGGCGCGCTCACCTACGACCCGGCGGCGCCGCCCGCCGTGTCCGAGACGCTGGCCAGCGAGTTGGTGTGGTTCGACTCGTTCGTCATGAACGTGGACCGCTCGGCCCGCAACCCCAACCTGCTGCTGGCCGGAGGCCAGCTCTGGCTGATCGACCATGGCGCCGCGCTCTACTTTCATCATGCGTGGGGCAACGCCGCCGCCAGCAGCGCCAGCCCGTTCGCGGCGGTGAAGCAGCACGTGCTGCTGCCGCGCGCCACGCAGCTGGCCGCCGCCGCGGAGCGGCTGCGGGCGAGGCTCGCCGCCGTGCCGCTCGAGCCGCTGCTCGCGGCGCTGCCCGACGAGTGGCTCACCGCCGCCGACGGGCCCGGGGATGCGCAGGCCACGCGCGCGGCTTACGCCGACTGGCTGCGCAAGCGGCTCGCCGCGTCGGACGCCTTCACCGCGGAGGGGGACCGTGCCCGAAACGCGCTCGTTTGAGTACGCGATCGTCCGCGTGATCCCGCGCGTCGAGCGCGGCGAGTCGCTCAACGCGGGCGTCATCGTGTGGTGCCGCTCGCTCGACTGGCTGCGCGCCGGCATCGAACTGGACCGCGCGCGCCTCGCCGCGCTCTCGCCCGGCGCCGACGTGGCGCTGATCGAGTCGCATCTTTCGGCACTGTCGCGCGTGGCGGACGGCGCGCCCGAAGGCGGGCCGATCGCCCTGCTGAGCGCGGCCGAGCGCTTTCGCTGGCTGGTCTCGCCGCGCAGCACCATGATCCAGGTGGGCGACGTGCACGAGGGGCTGTGCGACGACCCCGAATCGTTCCTCGCTCATCTGATGAGCACGCTGGTGCGCGTGCCGGGAGCCACCCCGTGACCGAGATGCTCATGGTGTTCACCACCTTCGCCAACGAGGACGACGCCGCGCGAGCCGCGCGCACGCTGGTGGAGGAACGCCTCATCGCCTGCGCCAACCTCATGCCCGGAGCCCGGTCGCTGTACCGCTGGGAGGGCGAGGTCAAGGACGAGCGCGAGGTGGTGGTGCTCATGAAGACGCGCAAGCAGGACTGGACGGCGTTCGTCTCGCGCCTGCATGAGCTGCACCCGTACGACACGCCCGAGTGCGTGGCGGTGCGCATCGCCACCGGTTCGCCGCGCTACCTGCAATGGCTCGACGACTCCCTGCAGCCGGAGCAGCCGTGAGCGCGCGCGCGCCCGAAGCGCTGGTGCTCGGCATCGAGACCTCGTGCGACGACACGTCGGTCGCGGTGCTGCAGGACGGCGTCACGTTGCGTTCGCACCTGATCGCCGCGCAGGACGTGCACAAGCTGTACGGCGGCATCGTGCCCGAGCTGGCCTCGCGCGCGCATCTGGAACTGCTGCCGCGCATGGTCGAGGGCGCGCTCGCCGAGGCGGGCGTGACGCCGGCGGACATCACCGCCATCGCCGTGACCAACGCGCCCGGGCTGGTGGGTTCTCTCGTGGTGGGCGTGGCGTTCGCCAAGGCGTACGGCGCAGCACTCGGCATTCCGGTGATCGGGGTCAACCACATCGAGGCGCATCTGCACTCGGCCACGCTCGAGCACGGCGAGCCGCCGTACCCGTCGGTGGCGCTCATCGTGTCGGGCGGGCACACCGAACTGGTCGAGGTGCGCGCGTTCGGCGAGTATCACTGGCTCGGCGCCACGCTCGACGACGCGGCGGGCGAGGCGTACGACAAGGTGGCCAAGCGGCTCGGGCTGGGATTTCCCGGCGGGCCGATTTTGGACAAGCTGGCGGCCTCCGGCCGCGCCGATGCGTTCGCCTTTCCGCGCCCGATGCTGGACAAGCCCGGCTGCGACTTTTCCTTCTCGGGCCTCAAGACCGCCGTGGGCACCGCGCTCAAGCCGCACGGGCTGCCGCCCTACCCGGACTCGCTGGTCGCCGACATCGCGGCTTCCTTTCAGGCCGCCGTGGTCGAGACGCTGGTAGGCAAGAGCATGCGGGCGCTGGCCAAGGTGGGGGCGAAGGCGCTCAGCCTGGGCGGGGGCGTGGCCTGCAACCGCGCGCTGCGCGCCGCTTTGGCGGCCGAGTGCGAGCGCCGGGGCGTGGCGCTGCGCATTCCCTCGCCGCGCCTGTGCGCCGACAACGCCGGCATGATCGCGCTGGTCGGCGCCCGCCGGCTGGCCCGCGGCGAGCGCTCCGGCGCCGACCTGGACGCGGCCGCCTCGCTGGAGGCGTCGGGGCTGAACCTCGGCTGATTCCGGGCGGAAACACGCTGTTCGCCAGCCCCAGAAAAGGCCGCAAGCGCCAAGAGGTTGCGGCCGATACCCCGGGTGAATCTCGTCCTCGTTCGCGCGGTCAATCCCCCGAAATGGGACTGCCCATGCCGTGCGAGTGGTGGCGGGAAAGTGCGCTTTGGAAGGCGCATGCCAACGGGAGCGGGAGTGGAAAGTCCTCGAATCCTGATTGCCGAAGACGAACCGGAACTCCGGACCGTGCTGCGCATGCAGCTCGAGCTGGCCGGATACACCGTGCTCGAAGCCAGTGACGGAGTGGAAGCCGTGCAGATCGCCGAGGCGCACTCGCCCGACGTGATCCTGCTCGACGTGATGATGCCGCGCATGGACGGCCACGAGACGTGCCGCCGGCTGCGCCGCTCCTTCACGACGCGGCACATTCCCATCCTCATGCTGACGGCGCGCACCGAAATGGCCAGCAAAGTGACCGGGCTCGAGGGCGGCGCGAACGACTACGTGACCAAGCCGTGGAACAAGGACGAGCTGCTCCTGCGCGTGCGCAACGTGATCGACTGGAGCCAGCAGCAGCGCGCGGCGAGCCCGCTCACGGGCCTGCCCGGCAACCACACGATCAACGACGAGATCCGCAAGCGGCTCGGCTCGGGACACCCGTTCACGCTGCTGCAGATCGACGTGGATCACTTCAAGGCGTTCAACGACCACTACGGCTACGCCCGCGGCGACGAGGCCATCCAGATGCTCGCGCGCATCCTCACGGAATGCGTGCAGCGCCACGGCGGCCCGAACGGATTCGTGGGCCACATCGGCGGCGACGACTTCGTGGTGCTGACGTCGCCGGACAACGCGGAGGAACTGGGCGAGGACATCCTCGAGTGGTTCAACTCCTCGGCGCGCGACATGTACGACGCCGACGACCGCGCGCGCGGCTACGTCGAAGTGCTCAACCGCCGGCACGACACCGAGCGCTTCCCCCTGATGAGCCTGACGATCGCGCTGGTCAGCACCGACCGCGTGCCCGTCTCGCATCTGGCCCAGCTGATCGACATCGCGCAGGAACTGAAGGCGCACGGCAAGGGCATTCCCGGAAGCGTGATCGTGGGCGAACGGCGCAGCCGCGGCAGCGCCGCGAGCGACGACCGTCACGTTGCTTGAGCAGATGAGCGAATGAGCGAGAGGAAGGGCATGGAAGCGAACGTCAAGGGAGCGAGTCTGCTGGAACTGCCGGGTGAGGCTCTGGCGCTGCTGGCCGAGGCCGTGCTGGCCATGCGCACGACCGGCGACCTGGGCGTGTCGTGGGGTATCGCTTCGTCCAACGCGCTGCGCGCGCTGAACGCCGCCGACGCCCGCCTGCTCCGGCTGGACCGCCGCTCGGGCGCGCTCTTCCGGTACGAGGAATCCGGCGTCGAGACGCCGTACCTGGCCGAACACGGCGGACCGGTGGAATGGGTCATGCGCCACGACCGCGCCATGTTCGACGACGGCGGCGCCGGGCCGCACGCCGCGCGCGAGACGCTGCTCTGGCAGCAGCCGCCGCAGGCGCTCGTCACGGTGCCGCTGGTGGCCGGCAACACGCACTACGGGTTCCTGCTCATCGCCTTCGAGTCGCCGCGCTCGCTGGCCGCGCCCGAACGGCTGCTGGTGCAGGCGCTGAGCGACGCGCTGGCGCTGGCGCTCGAGCGCATCGAACTGCTCCGCGCGCTGGACCAGGAGCGCGCCCGCGTCGGCGCCGCCGAGCGCCGGCTGGTCACGGCGCAGGACGCCGCGTCGGGCCTGATGTCCATTCTGTCGCACGAGCTGCGCAGTCCTCTGTCGAGCATCAAGGCGTACGCCGAGACCGTGGCCGCCAACCTGGACAACGAACGCGCGCCGCGCCGCCGCTTCCTGGAAGTGATCGACGAGGAATGCGACCGGCTGTCCGGGCTCGTGACCGACGTGCAGGACCTCTCGCGCATCGAGGGCGGCGAGACCACGTTGCGCCTGACGCCGGTGGGTCTGTCCGAACTGGGGCGCGTCGTGTGCGTGGAGCATTCGGATCTGGCCGGCAAGCGCGGCGTGACCATCGCGCTGGAATGCGACGGCGACGGCCGTGTCGAAGTGGACACCGCCCTGGTGCGCCGCGTGCTGGGCAACCTGATCGCCAACGCCGTGCAGTTCTCGCCCGAGGGCGGCAGCGTGCGCGTGCGCTTCGCCATCCGCGGCGAGGAATGGGTCTGCAGCGTCACCGACGACGGTCCGCCGCTTCCGGCCGAGGACCTGGCGCTGGTGTTCGAGGGCTTCTACCGCGCCCGTCGTGAGCTGCCCGGCGGCGCGCCTTCGCACGAAGGCACGCGGCTGGGGCTGGCGATCGCGCGCAGCATCGTGGTGCTGCACGGCGGCCGCATGTGGGCCGAGCAGCCGCAAACCGGCGAGGGTTCCATGGCGGGCGCGCGCTTCTGCATCGCGCTGCCGGTGCGCCAGGTGGCCTCTTCGCGCGCGCGCCGCATCGCGCGCCAGACCGCCGGCCGCGCCGACCTGGCCGAGTTGTTCGACGCCATCGTCGAAATGGTCGCGGCGTCGCTCGACGCCAGCATCGTCTCGCTCATCCTGGTGGATCCCGACCGCGGCGACCTGTTCGTGGCCGCGTCGCTGGGGCTGGGTCCCGCGAGCGTGGACGGCCGGCGCACCACGCTGCGTTCGGGCGTGGCCGGAGCCGTCGCCGCGTGGGGACGCCCGGTTCTGGTCGAGAACATCGAGACCGACCGCCGCTTCCGCCGCCTGAATCACCCGCAGTACCACACCAAGTCGCTGCTCTGCGTGCCCCTGCGCGTGGAAGGCGAAGTGGTGGGCGTGATCAACGTGAACAACAAGATCAACGGCGAGGCGTTCGAGGAGGACGATCTCGCTCTGCTCGTGATGCTGACCGAGCGCGTGAGCAGCGCCATCGAGCGCGCCTGCGCCTATCCGGACAGCCGCCGCGTGGTCGAGGACGCGCTCGAGGCCGTGCGCTGCATGACGCGGCTCAAGCGCGACCTGTCGCTGGGCGGACGCCGCCAGATGAAGCGCGCGAGGTCCGTGGCCCGCGAGCTGGGCATGTCGCCGGCCGACGTGGACGTGATCGGGTACGTGGCGAGCATTCACGACGTGGGCATGGTCCGGCTGGAGGCCGAGACCGCGCACCCGGGCCGGCTCGACGCGGCCCAGCGCTCCGCCGTGACCGCGCACCCCGAGGTGAGCATCGAGATCCTGCGCCCGCTGGAGTACCTGGGCGTGGTTCGCGACTACATCCTGGGGCACCACGAACGCTGGGACGGCACGGGCTATCCGCGTGGATTGACCGGGGATTCCATCCCCCTGGGCAGCCGCATCCTGGCCGTCGTGGACGCCTGGGAGAGCATGACCACGGCGCGCCCCTTCCGGTCGCCCCGGGACCCGCACGACGCGGCCAACGAGCTGAGGCGCGAGGCGGGACGGCAGTTCGACGAAGAGGTGGTGGAGGCCTTCCTCAAGGTCCTGCACCGCGAAGGCGAGTTGCGCGCGGCCGCCTGATTCCGGGCAAGTCGCACTCAAGCCGGAGGGATGCACGGCCGATACCGAGGCCGAACGCAGCATCGGGAGCGGTCCCCGCTCCCCGTGGGTCGCATACACACAGCCGGACCCTGGATGGTCCGGCCCAGGAGGTGAGGGCATGGCGAAGGGCAAGATCCTGGTGGTGGACGACGAGATCTACATCGTCCACATCTTGGACTTCAGCCTCGGCATGGAAGGCTACGAGGTGCTCACGGCGCTGGATGGTGAACAGGCCTTCGACAAGGCCCGCGCCGAGAAGCCCGACCTCATCGTGCTCGACATCATGATGCCCAAGCTGGATGGCTACGAGACGTGCAAGCTGCTCAAGGCCGACGAGACCACCAAGCACATCCCCGTGATCCTGCTGTCGGCCAAGGGCCGCAACGTGGACCAGAAGGTGGGCTTCGAGGTGGGCGCCGACGACTACATCACCAAGCCGTTCAGCCCGCGCAAGCTGGTCGAGAGGATCAACGCCATCCTCGGCCAGAGCTCCTCGCAGCAGCGCATGCAGGCCTGACCGCACCGGACATCGCCGCACGCCAAGCGAGCCTCGCACCCGACAGGGAGCGGGGCTCGCGGGCTTTTAGGGGCAAGGGCGCCGGCTTCCGTCTGCGCGTGACCATCGCCCCGCGGTTGTGACAGAGTGCCCCCCCCGGCCGTTCCCGCCGGGCCCACCGCCATGTCCTACGCGCTCGTCGCCCTCTCGGTCCCTGCCCGCCAGCTGTTCACCTACCGCGTTCCCGCGGAGATGGACGGCGCCGCCGTGCCCGGCGCGCCGGTCGAGGTGAGCTTTCGCAATCGGCGCATGCGCGGCGTGGTGGTGGAGCGCGCCAAGACCACCGAGCTGAACCCCGACAAGGTGCAACCGCTCGGCAAGGTGCTCGGCGCCGCCGTGCTCACCCCGCACCTGATCGCGCTCACGCGCTGGGTGGCGGAGTACTACCTGGCGCCGCCGGGCGAGGCCATTGCCGCCGCGCTGCCGGGCGGGCAGGACGGGCTGGCGCGAAGCCGCGCACGCAAGGGCGCGGTCGAGGACCACGTGATGGGCATGGCCATGCCCGAGCGCGTCACGCTCACCGCGGCGCAGCGCGCGGCCATCGACGCCGTCTCGGGCGCGGTCGGCAAGGGCGGCTTCCAGCCGTTCCTGCTGCACGGCGTCACCGCGAGCGGCAAGACCGAGGTTTACCTGCGCGCGGCGCGCGCGGCGCGTGATGCCGGCGGGCAGGCGCTGGTGCTGGTGCCCGAGGTGGCGCTGGGCTCGATGATCGTGGCGCAGTTCGCCAAGCGCTTCGGCGGGCGAGTGGCGCTGCTGCATTCCTACCTCGGCGTGGGCGAGCGCCGCAAGAACTGGGAACTGGCGCGCCGCGGCGCGCTCGACGTGGTGGTGGGCGCGCGCTCGGCGGTGTTCGCGCCGCTGCCGAACATCAAGGTGATCGTGGTCGACGAAGAGCACGAGAGCGCCTACAAGCAGAGCGAAAAGCTGCGCTACCACGGACGCGACGTGGCGGTGCGCCGCGCGCAGATGCTGGGCGTGCCGGTGGTGCTGGGCTCGGCCACGCCGGCGATCGAGTCGCTGGCCAACGCCGCGCGCGGCAAGTACCGGCGGCTGGCGCTGCCCGACCGCGTGGACAAGCGCGCCATGCCGGGCGTGCACATCGTGGACATGCGGCGCGAGGGCGAGGGCGGACGCCAGCTGAGCCGGCCGCTGCGCGGCGCGATCACCGAACGGCTCGAGCGCGGCGAGCAGGTGCTGTTGTGGCTCAACCGGCGCGGGCATTCGCACCACGTGCAGTGCCGCGGCTGCGGCTGGGCGCCCGAGTGCAGGCAGTGCGACATCACGCTCACGCTGCACATGGACCCGCGCGAGCTGCGCTGCCACTACTGCGGGCACCACGAGATCGCCTACGCGCAGTGCCCCGAGTGCAAGATGCCGCTGCTGCGCCTGGGCGGCGCCGGCACGCAGCGCGCCGAGCGCGAGCTGGCGCAGGTGTTTCCCAAGGCGCGGGTGCTGCGGCTGGACACCGACGTGGCGCGCGACGACCGCGCCGAGCCCAAGCGCATCCTCGAGGCATTCGCCGCCGGCGAGGCCGACATCCTGCTGGGCACGCAGATGATCGCCAAGGGGCTCGACTTTCCCAACGTCACGCTGGTGGGTGTGCTCGACGCCGACGTGGCGCTGCACCTGCCGGACTTTCGCGCGGCCGAGCGCACGTGGCAGCTGCTCGTGCAGGTGTCGGGGCGCGCGGGCCGCGGCAGGACGGCGGGCGAGGTGCTGGTGCAGACGTGCACGCCGGAGCATCCCGCCATCGCCGCGGTGGCGACCGGCGACACGGCGCAGTTCGTGAAGGACCTGCTGGCCGAGCGGCGCGAGGTGAACTACCCGCCGTTCACGCGCATGGTGGCGCTGCTCATCTCGGGGCCCGACGAGGGGGAAGTGGAAAAGGCGAGCAACGCCCTGGCCGAGCGCGCGCTGGCCGTGGCCGACGAGTACGGCGTCACCGTGCTGGGCCCGGCGCCACAGGCGCTGTCACGGCTGCGCAACCAGCACCGCTGGCACCTTCTGCTCAAGGGCAACGACGCGGCCAAGGTGCGCGCGGCGGCAGGAGCGGCGATCGCGTGGGCCGAGGAGCCGGGCCGCAAGCTGCGCGTGCGCGTGATGGCCGACGTGGACCCGGTGGAAGTGCTTTAGGAGCCTCCTCGGCCTCCGGCCTCGCGTCTGCCGGGGCGGCCAGGGCGGCCGGAGGCCGCGCTATTCACGCCCCAAAAACAAAAACCCGGCGGCGACGATCAACACTCCGCCCGCGACGCGCATGGCCAGGCGCTCCTCGGCAAAGATGCGCCCGCCGAACAGCGACGCGTACACGATGCTCGTGCGCTTGGTGGCCAGCACCAGCGCCACCGGCCCCAGCTTGGTGGCTTCCAGCTGGAACCAGCGGTAGCCGATCGTGAACACCGCGATGGTCACCAGCAGCGGCCAGTTCTCGCGCGCCCTCGCGGCCAGCGTGGCGGCGCTGGCGCGGCGCGCCAGCAGCAGGATGCCGAAGAGCGCGCAGTAGACGACGTGCTGGTGGAACATCACCACGAACGGCGGCACGCGCATGCCGCTCACCAGCATCTTGTCCGCCACCGCCGACACGGCGAAGAGCACGATGGCGCCGACGATGTGGCGATGGCGTCCGGCGGCGAAGGCAGCGCTCCACGCCTGCGCCAGCGCCTGCCCGCTGCGCGCCTCCAGCAGCGCGCAGCCGGCCAGCATCAGGAGCAGCCCGCCCCATTCGGGGCCGCGCAGCGGCTGGTCCAGCGCGAAGGTGGCCAGCACCGCCACCAGCGCCGGAGTCAGCCCCATCATGGGCAGCGCGCTGCTGATGTCGTTGCGTTCGAGTGCCATCATGACCAGCAGGAACGCGCAGCCGCCCAGCACGCTCTTGCCCACGAGGAGCGCCAGCGTGCGTCCGTCGTAGGCGAGCACGTCGGTGGTCGCGGGCACGAACAGGGAAAACGCCAGCACCACCAGCGACACGAGGAACGAGAACTCCAGCGCCGTGGCGCGCGACAGCACGCGCTTCTGCGCCACCGCCGCGGCGGCCGAGAGCAGCGCCGAGATCGTCGCCAGGGCGATCCAGTTCATCGCGCTCCTCCAAAGGAAGCGTTCACGCTCAGCCACGCGGCGCGTCCGGGCTCGAGCCGCACGAGCCCGCGCAGCGTGGACAGGTGCCGGCGATAGGCACGGTCGAACAGGTTGTCGCACCCCGCGCGAACGCGGAACGACGCGCGCGCGGCGTTCCATGGCGCGCTCGTCCACGCCGCTCGCCACGTGGTCCAGCCGGCGGTGCGCGCTTCGTCGGGCGCGGGCCGGTCCTGCGCATGCGTGGCGGTCAAGCCCACGCGCAGCGTTCCGGCGCGCGCGCCGTCCACGCTCCACTCGGCGCCGGCGGCGATGGGCGCGACCTGCGGCAGTTCCACGTGCCGCCCGGTGTCCTCGCCGCGCACCGAAGCGAGCGATGCGGAGACGGCATGCCGCGCCCCCAGCCGCAGCTCGGCCGAGCACTCGAACCCGTACAGCCGCGCCTCGCCCACGTTGGTCTTCACGAACGCCGAGCGCCCCTGGAACGTGCCGGCCGTCTCGGTGACCAGGTCGGTGAGCGCGTTCAGGAACACGTCGGCATCGAGCGTCAGCGAACGCAACTCGGCGCGCGCGCCGAGGTTGACCGAACGGCTGCGCTCGGGCCGCAGCTGCGGATCGCCCACGTGCAGCACGCCGCCGAGGTCCAGGTACTGGTAGCGTTCCTCCAGCGAGGGCGAGCGGTATGCCGTCGCCACCAGCAGGCGCGCCGCCACGACGGGCGCGAGCTGCGCGTGCAGCCCGGCGCTCGCGTCCCACGACTGGTCGCGCGAGCTTCCGGCGCTCCAGAGCAGCGTCTGGCCGGGCGTGGGCTCCTGCCGGATGCCGCCGATGATCACGTAGTCGGGATTGAGCGTGGCGTCGTTGCGCGTGCGGCTCCAGTCGCGCCGCGCGCCCAGCACCACGCGCAGCCGGTCGTGCGCCACCGTCCAGTCGTCCTGGGCATACAGCCCGGCGCTGGCGTTGGACGATCTCGGCACGGGCCGTTCGCCCACGGTGCGATTGGTCGCCGCGAGCACGCGTTCCCGCCGGCTGTCGAGCCGGCGCTGCCACGCTTCGGCTCCGACGGTCAGCACGTGGTTCGTGGCGGGCAGCAGCCGCGACTCCACCTGCGCGCTGGCCGTCGCGTGCGTGGCGTGCGGCGTCACGGTCACCGTGGGGCTCTGCAGGATCTCGACGTTGCGCGCGATGTCCTGGTGCGACAGGCGCACGGTGAGCAGAGGCAGGCGGGCGGTCAGGTTGGGAAGCAGGTACTCGAGCGCGAACCGCTCGCGCATGGCCAGCCGGTAGGTGGCGGTGGCCGTCGCGGCGAACGGAGAGCCGCCCGGAATGCCGGTGTTCTCGGCCTGCGAGCGCTGCCACGACGCGAACAGCGACTGCCCGCCCCACGTGCGCACTCCCAGCGACGTGCCGAGGTTCCAGTCCGTGTACTTCGAGTTGAGCAGGTCGCCACGCGGCGTGGACGTGTCGTCCCCGTCGCGGTAGGCCGCACTCACGCGCAGCGCGGTGCGCTCGGCCGAGCGCTCGGCGGACAGCGCGTGCGACGCGCCGCCGTCCACGGCCGAAACTCCCTCCGTCCACTCCCCGCTCCAGCGCGAGGCCGCCGCGAACGGCGCGCGGCGCGTGATCATCTGGATGGCGCCGCCCAGCGCGCCGGAGCCGAACAGCACCGAGCCCGGCGACTTCATCACCTCGATGCGCTCGAGGTCGG
>JADLGX010000328.1 GCA_020849095.1 Candidatus Eiseniibacteriota bacterium | reverse complement strand
TCTCGGCGGGCATCCTCAACACGGATGTTTCGCGTTCGCCGTTTCCGCTCGAGGTCCCGCTGGTGGTCCTGGCGCTCGGGGTGGCCGTCCCGCTGCTGGTGGCGCTCGGCCCGGTCCGCCGCGCCGCGCGCGTCACGGTGGCGGAGTGCATGAGCGACGGCCCGTCGCCCGTGTTGCTGAGCTCGCTCGACCGGGCGTTGGCGCTGTTCCCCGGCATGCCCCGGCCGCTCGCGCTGCTTCTGCGCGGCACGTTCGCCCGCCGCGCCCAGCTCGCCCTGGGACTGGCGCTCTTCTCGATCGCCGGAGCGGTGTTCATGGCGGCGCTCAATGTGGGCGAGGATTGGCGCCGCAGCGTGCGCGAGGACTTCTCGCGCCGCCCCTACGATCTGATGGTCACCTTCGAGGACCGGCTCGCCGTCGCCGACGTTCGCGAGCTGCTCTCCACCGTGCCGGCGGTGACGGCTTCCGAATGCTGGCCCGGAAGCTCGCCCTGGCTGCTCGGAGCGAACGGCGTCGCCAGCGTCACCACGGCGTTGGTGGGCCCGGACAGCGGCAGCGCCATGTTCCGTCCGCGGGTGATCGAGGGGCGCGGCTGGGAACGCGGCGCCGCCGAGGGCGTTCTCGTCAACCAGGTGGTGGCGAAGCTCGCGGGTGGGATACGACCCGGGGACAGCGTTCGCGTCCGGCTGCGCGGGCGGATGCTGGCGCTGCCCGTCGCGGGCATCGTCCGCGAGCTGGCCCCGATGCCCGTCATCTATGCCGCGCGCGAGGTGGTCCTGCGCGCGAACGGGCAGTCCCCGGATTCGACCCGGAACGTTCGCGTGGCCCTGCGCGCGAACTCGGACGCGGACCAGCGAGCCGCCGTGCGCGCGATCGAGGCGGAGTGCGAGCGCCGCGGCATCACGCTCGGGCACGTGCAGCGGATGGAGGACGCCAAGCAGGGCATTCTCGACCACCTCGTGATCATCCTGTCCATCCTCACGCTCGCGTCGGCGGTGGTCGTGTTCGTGGGTTCGCTCGCGCTCGCCACCACGCTCACCCTGGGTGTGGTCCAGCGCACGCGCGAGTTCGCGGTCATGAAGGCCATCGGAGCCACGCCCGCCATGCTGGCGCGAATGGTTTGGCTCGAGGGGCTGTTGCTCGGTGTCGCCGGCTGGGCGCTGGCGAGCCTGCTCACCGTGCCGCTCAGCATCGCGCTCGAACAGGCCTGCGGCCGGATCTTCTTCCAGGCGCCCCTCGATCCCTACCTGTGGCCGGCGTCCCACGCGATCTGGCTGGCGCTCGTGCTCACACTTTCCACCCTGGGCAGCCTCGTGCCCGCCCGGCGCGCGGCGCGCCTGAGCGTTCGCGAAGCGTTCGCCCGCGACTGAGCTTTCCACCGCGGAGGTCAACCGTGACACACATCACCCGGCTTCTCGCACGCTCCCTGCTCGTCCTCGGCGTTTGCCTCTCACCGGCCGTCGCGGCCGCCGAAGGTTGGCCGGCCACACCCGAGGGCGCGCTCGCGCGCGGCTGGGTGAACGCCTTCTGCTCCGGCGAGGATTCGATGCGCGTCTACCTCGAGCGGCACATGGCCCCGAAGAGTCTTGCGACTCGTAGCACGCGTGTTCGCGTCGAGAAATACCGCTCGCTGCGGGATCAGTACGGAAAACTCCAGCTCACCCGGGTGTTCACGTCCAAACCCGGAGAGCTGGTGGTCCGGCTCATGGATTCCAATGCCAAGGAGCGCGAGTTCGTGTTCGCCACACAAACCGCCCCGGTCGCGAAGCTGCTCTCGGTGAGCATCCGGGAACAGCAGTCGGGCCACCGCGGGATGTTCGGGTTCCATCCTTGAGGCATGGACTTGCGGGTTTTCGTTGAACTGTCGAGTGAAGTGGAGATGCCGCCGCCACCGCCGGAAGCCCGTCGAAGAGTTGCCAGCGGCGTCATGGGACGGAAACGCGGCGTTAACACGCGGCCACTAGTTTCTCCCGCGTGGCCGGAAAGCGAGGCAGGGTGCCCGCGGGCCACGTGGGAGGAACATCATGACTTCCGGAACCCCGACAATGAGCGGCGCCGCGCTGAACCCGCCCCTGCTCCTTCGCCCGCGCGCGATCATCCTGGCCGTCCTGCTCGGCATCGCCGCGCTGTTCGTGCTGATCTCACTGCGGGCCGCGATGCCCGGGTATGCCGCAAGCGTTCAGGCGCACGACGACCGTCCGTCCACTCTGCCGGATCGCTGATCCTCCCGGTACGTTTCGCCAATCCCCTGCCGCCCGATCCGGTCAACCTTCCGGGGGCGGCGCCCGGCGCGAGCGGGCGACGAACCACACGGCCGCCGTCCAGCTGGGAACCAGGTCGACGCCGGGAAGCAGTTCGGCCGCGAAGGCCGGCAACAGGACGAGGTGCCAACCCAGCAGCCGCGTGAGCACCACCGCGACGACGAGGTCGAGCGCCACGTTGATCCCCGAGAGCGCACCGCCCGCGAACAGGGGCAGCAGCGCCCACTGCAGGAGATCCGCGGCCACCGCGAGAACCCAGGCAGTCCTCGGGACCGTGGCCTTCCCAGCGGTCGGTTGCGGCATCGTGGGGCACTCCTTTCGAGAGGGCGCACGGTGACCGGCCAGCCACCGAGCGCGCGAATCTAGCCTCGGATCGCGGCGTCGCCCAAGCGGATTCCCTCCGGACCCGGCCCCCTCGCGCCCCCTCCGGACGGGCGCACTGCATGGCGCCGCATTGCATCTCGCACGGCCCGCGCGCCTGCGCCTGCTCACTCGCCCGCATAAGGCCACAAATGGCGACGTTTGTGGGACCACTAGGCTCTGGCCCGTGACTTGCCCGCTCAATAGACCTTTGGGTCGTGCCGATGCTGTTGTCAGCCGATTCCCCGATGTGTGGAGAACGTTCGACCGGACCT
>JADLGX010000327.1 GCA_020849095.1 Candidatus Eiseniibacteriota bacterium | reverse complement strand
GAGTCGCCGTGCCGCTTCTCGCGCTGGCGAAGCGCGCCGTGTTCCGTGCCGCAGGCGGGGCAGTGCTTCCATTCCGCGCGCATGCGCACCTGGCACTTCTCGCAGTGCTCGCCCACGAAGTGCCCGCAGGCCGTGCAGTACTCGAAGTCCTGCGACACCACGTTCGTGCATGCCGGGCACACCTTGACGTGCTGCTCGGCCAGGTACACGACGCGCGTGACCTCTTCGACCGTGGTGACGCCCTTGAGCGCCTTGTCGAGTCCGTCCTCGCCGATCGGGCACATGCCGCCTTCGATCGCCGCCTTGCGGATGTCGGAGTCCGAGGCGTTGTGCGAGATCAGGTTGCGGACGGCGTCGGTCACTTCGAGCAGTTCGAAGATGCCGCTGCGTCCCGTGTAGCCGGACTCCTGGCAGTGCGGACAACCGGCGCCGCGGAACAGCTCGATGGGCCCGTCGTCCGACGGCGTGCCGCCACTCAGCCGGGACAGTTTCGAGCCGTCGGCTTCGTACGGTTCCTTGCACTTGGGACAGATGGTCCGGACGAGCCGCATGCTGACCACGCCCACGAGCGAGGTGGCGACCATGAAGGGCTCGAGTCCCAGGTCGATGAGTCGCGTGACGGCGCCCGCGGCATCGTTCGTGTGCACCGTGCTGAGGACGAGGTGGCCCGTGACCGACGCGCGGAACGCGATCTGCGCGGTCTCCTTGTCGCGGATCTCGCCGATCATGATGACGTCGGGGTCCTGGCGCAGGATGGCGCGCAGCGCTCCGGCGAAGGTCTTCTTGCCCTTCTCGTCCACCTGCACCTGGTTGATGCCCGGGATCTGGTACTCGACCGGGTCCTCGACCGTCGTGAGGTTGCGCGTTTCGTGCTGCAGGTGGCGCAGCGCCGCGTAGAGCAGCGTGGACTTGCCCGAACCCGTCGGCCCGGTCACGAGGATGATGCCCTGCGGGCGCGACAGGAACCGCTTGAGCCGCCCGAGGTCGCGGGCCGTCATGCCGATCGCGTCCAGCTCCACGCGGGCGCGCGACTGGTCCACGACACGCATCACGACCTTCTCGCCGTTCGTCAGCGGCAGCGTCGAGACGCGCATGTCCACCCGGCGTCCGCCGATCTCGGCGACCAGGCGGCCGTCCTGCGGCTGGCGCTTCTCGGCGATGTCGAGGTTGGAGAGCACCTTGATGCGCGACACGATGGCGCCCTGCGTCCACTTGGGCAACCGCTGTTCCTCGCGCAGGAGTCCGTCCACGCGCAGCCGCACCACGAGGTCGTTCGCCTGCGGCTCGATGTGGATGTCGCTGGCGCGCGACTCGACCGCGCGGTGGAGCAGCCAGTTGGTCAGGCGGACGATGGGCCGGCCCTCGGCCTCCTTCATCAGCTCGTCGATCGCCTGGCGCTCGTCCGTCTCGTCGACGGCGCTCACGACGATGTCGTCCTCGTTCGAGATGATGCTCTGGATCACCTCGTTCACGGACGAATCGATGTGGTAGTAGCGGTCGATGGCTTCGAGAATCTGCGAGTGCGCGGCGAGCACCGGCTTGATGAACATGCCGGTGTGAAAGCGCAGGTCCTCGATTCCCGACGCGTTGAGCGGATCGGCCATCGCGACGACCAGCGTCTTGCGCGACTCGATCTCGATCGGGATCGCCAAGTACTTGCGCGCCTGCTCCTCCTTGATGCGCGAGAGCACCTGCTCGTCGGGCGCCGTTTCGTCCAGGTTGACGACCGGGAGTCCCAGCTGGCGGTGGAGAAGTCCCAGCAGCACCTGCTCGTCGAGCAGGCTGAGCCGGACGAGAGTCGCCCCGAGCATCTGCCCGGTGCGCTTCTGTTCGACGATCGCGCGCTCGAGATCTTCCGAGGTCACGAGCTGGGCTTCGAGGAGCAAGTCGCCGAGACGGCGATGCTTGGGTGCCATCCGTGGTCTCCGTGGAGCAGGGGGAAGTTGAGTCCAACCGCTTTATCGGCCCGGCGGCCTCCTCCGTTGAGCGACATCTCGGTTCCGCACGCCCCGTCGTGGCGCCCCCCGGGGGTGCGTGATAGCTTGCGGGCGTGACCCAAGACCCCGATTCGCCGCTGCCGCGGCCCGCCCGTCCCGTTCCTGAGAACGCGCTCCCGCGCATCTCCGCGCTCTCGCTGCTGGGGCCGGAAGGCGTCAGCGGGCCCAATCACCTGCTCGACCTGCTGCGCTCGGCCACGCGCCAGTGCCGCAAGCTCGTGGACTGCGAGCGCGTCCGCCTGTGGGTCGCCCGCCGTGGCGGCCGCCGCCTGGTCGCGCGTGACTTTCCCGAGGAGGGCACCGGGCAGCCGCACGAGCACCGGCTCTCGCGGGGCGAAGGGCTGGCCGGCTGGGCGATGGACCACCAGGCGACGCTCCGGCTCGCCGCGGGCGACGCGCCGCCGCAGGGTCTGCACGGCCATCGAGGCGAGTTCCGCAACGCGCTCGTGATTCCGCTGCTGCGCCGTGGCGAGCCGTTCGGCGCGATCGAATGCGTGGACAAGCGCGGTGGCGACTTCACGGATGCCGACTTCGACCGGCTCGAGGTCGCGGCCGACAGCGTGGCGTTCGCGCTCGACTACGCGCTCCTGTACCAGGAGATCGAGCGCCGCGCGCTCGAAAAGGAAGTGCTGCTCGACATCACGCGCGCGCTCGCCTCGCCGTTCGACCTCGAAGAGGTGATCGACGCGATCTTCAAGTCGCTGCGCCAGGTGGTGGACTACGACGCCGCGGCGATCTACCTCGTGCAGCGCGGCTCCGGCGTGCTCGAGATGGTGAGCGAGGTGGGGTATCCCACCGGATCCGAGCATGCCTTCGAGCTGCAGCTCGGGCAGGGCATCGTCGGCTGGGTGGGCAAGACGGGGCAGAGCGTGATCGTGCCCGACGTGGGGGCGGACAAGCGTTACGTGGCGGCCCGCGCCGAGACGCGCAGCGAGATCGCGACGCCGCTCATGCTCGAGGGCCGCGTGTTCGGCGTGTTCAACCTCGAGAGCGACCTGATCGACGCCTACCACGAGGGCCACCTCGAGCTGCTCAGCGCGTTCGCCGCGCAGGCGGCCGTCGCGGTCGAGCGGGCGCGCACGGCGCGCGACCTGGTCGAACGCCGCCGCCTCGAAAAGGAGCTCGCGATCGCGCGCGAGATCCAGCGCTCGTTCCTGCCCGCCGGGGCGCCCGTGATTCCCGGCTTCGACCTGGCCGGCACCAGCATCACGCACGACGAAGTGGGCGGCGACTACTTCGACTTCATCCCGGTCTCGCCCACGCGGCTCGGGCTCGCGGTGGCCGATGTGTCGGGCAAGGGCATTCCCGCCGCGCTGCTCATGGCGGGTTTTCGCATGAGCCTGCTGGCCGAGATCCGCAACGAGTTCGCCATCCGCGCCGTCATGCGCAAGGCGAACGGCCTGCTGCACGAGAGCACCGAGCGCGACAAGTTCGTCACCGCGTTCTACGGCGTGCTCGACTGGCGCAACAGCATCCTCATCTTCAGCAACGCCGGGCACAATCCGCCGCTCGTCATGCACCGCGACGGCACCACCGAGCACCTGCTCGACGGTGGCGTGGCCCTGGGCGTGCTGCCCGACTCGAGCTACGAGGAGCGTCCGATCGCGCTTCGCGAGGGTGACCTGCTCGTGTTCTACACGGACGGTGTGTCCGAGGCCGAGAACGAGATGGGGGAACAGTTCGGCGAGGAGCGCCTGGAACAGGTGGCGCGCGCCAATGCCGACCTGCCCGCGGAGGAGATCCTGCGCGTGATCGTCGCGTCGGTGGTCTCGTGGACCGGGGAAAAGGGCCCGAGCGACGACCTGACGCTGATCATCGTCCGCAAGACCGGCCCGACGCCTTAGGAGGCTGCCGGCCCTCCGGCCGGCGGGCGCCGGGCGGCTGCCCGCCCCGGGAGAGGTTTGGGAGCGTCACCTCGCCGCCAACTCGAAGTTCAAGCATTACTTGAAGCGCGTGATTCTTGACCGCTCCAGAAGCGTTCGATAGTCTGCGCGGCAACTTTGACCCGCTCTGGCCGCCCCGGCGTATTCCGCCGGCTCCTTCCCTCGCTGTTGCCGGTTTTCCCCGAGGGTGGCCGTCCGACCCATGACCAGCAGTTCCTACGGAGGCCCACCCATGAGTGCCGTGCCGAAGGTTGGACGCATCCTGTCCGGCATGCGTCCCACGGGACGACTGCACCTGGGCAACTACGTCGGCGCGCTCGAGAACTGGGTGCGCCTGCAGGACGCGGGCTGGACCAACTTCGCCATGGTCGCCGACTGGCACATGCTGACCACGGGGTACGAGGACACCTCGAACCTGCAGGGCCACACGTGGGACATGGTGCTGGACTGGCTCGCCGCCGGGCTCGACCCCGCCCGCACGACGATCTTCGTGCAGTCCGCGGTCAAGGAGCACGCCGAGCTTCACCTGCTGCTCAGCATGCTGGTCAGCAAGGGACGGCTCGAGCGCATCCCGACGCTCAAGGAGCAGATCCGCGACCTGGGTATGGACGAGCAGACCATCTCCTACGGCCACCTCGGCTACTCCGTGCTCCAGGCGGCCGACATCCTGCTCTACCGCCCCACGCACGTGCCGGTGGGCGAGGACCAGGTGCCGCACGTCGAGGTGACGCGAGAGATCGCGCGCCGCTTCAACTTCCTGTACTGCCCCGAGGACCAGCCGGTGTTCCCCGAGCCCGAGGCGCAGGTCACCGCGTTCGGGCGCCTGCGCGGCCTCGACGGCAAGCGCATGAGCAAGTCGGTGGGCAACACGATCATGCTCGCCGAGGAGCCGGGCGAGATCGAGCAGAAGGTCCGGCAGGCGTACACGGACCCCAAGAAGATGCGCAAGGACGATCCGGGCCGCCCCGAGGCGGACGAAAGCGATGGACACCCGGGCTGCGTCGTGTGGGAATATCACCGCAAGTTCAACGCGGCCGAAGCGGAAGCCATCGCGACCGAGTGTCGCGCCGGCCGGCTGGGCTGCGTGGCCGACAAGAAGCGCCTCTCCGGAGTGATGGCCGACGTGCTCGGCCCCATCCGCGAGCGCCGCAACCAGTGGGCCGCCGATCCCGACGCCGTCCGCGACGTGCTCGCCGACGGCACGCGCCGCGCCCGGCAGGCCGCGCGCGAAACCATGGAACTGGTCCGCAGCCGGATGGGCGTCAAGTCCATCGTGGAGCCCGAGTGAGCGAAGAGCGCAACGAACTCGACACGGCAGCCGATGCCGCGCCCGAGGCGATCGTGACCGAAGAGGTCGTGGCCGTCGTGGACGAAGGCGGCGAAGCCGTGGCCGGGACCCTCGCCGAGACGCAGCCCGCCGTGGCGCCAGCGGTGGACGCGCTCGTCGAAAGCCCCGCCGCGCGCCAGCGCGAGGGCGAAGCCGTGGTGCGCGCGCCGCGCCCCGGAGTGAACATCAAGCTCGAGCGATTCGAAGGCCCGCTCGACCTGCTGCTCCACCTGATCAAGCGCGACGAAGTCGACATCCACGACATTCCGATCGCGCACATCACCCAGCAGTACCTCGAGTACATCGAGCTGATGCGCCAGCTGGACCTGGACGTGGCAGGCGAGTTCATCGTCATGGCCGCGACGCTCATGCGCATCAAGGCCAAGATGCTCCTGCCGGTGCCCAAGTCCGACGAGGAAGAGGACGAAGGGGACCCGCGTGAAGAGCTCGTCCAGCGCCTGATCGAGTACCGCCTCTACAAGGAGGCGTCCGAGACGCTCAAGGCGCACGAGGGCATGCGCCGCGTGGTGTTCGAGCGCGGCATGGTGCCCACCGAGGACGACGCCGGCCCGCTGCCGCTCGCGCCGGCCACGCTCTTCGATCTCATCGACGCGCTCAACCGCGTCATGGCGCGCAAGCCCGAGCGCGTCTTCTACGAAGTCCGGACCGAGCTCTTCGACATCGAGGACAAGATGTCGCTGATCGCGCGGACGGTCGCCGAGGGCGGACAGATGCTGTTCTCGACGCTCATGAACCAGGCCCGCGCCCGCATGGAAGTCGTGGTCTCGTTCATGGCCCTCCTCGAACTCGTGAAACTCGGCACGGTGGTCGTCATTCAGGACGAGAACTTCGCCGAAATCCTCATCATGATGAAGCAGCCGGAAGGGAACGACACCGATGCCTCCGTCGAACCTGCGATCGGCGGTTGAAGCGCTGTTGTTCTCGTCGGACCAGCCGCTGACGCTGGCCCTGCTGAGCGACGCGCTCGAATCGCCTGCCGAAGAAGTCACCGCCGCCCTGGAATCCCTGGGCGTGGAGTACACCGCGCGAGCGGCTGGCGTGGAACTGCGCCAGATCGCCGGCGGATGGGTGTTCATGACCGCGCCCGAACAGAACGAGTGGGTCACGCGAATGCTGCGTGGCAAACGCAAGATGCGCCTTTCGCGCGCCGCACTGGAGACCATGGCGATCATCGCTTACAAACAGCCCGTCACGAAGAGTGAAGTCGAAGCCATCCGCGGCGTCGATGCCAGCGGCGTGCTCGCCACGCTGCTCGAGCGCAACCTCGTCACCATCAAGGGCCGCTCCACCGTCGTGGGACGGCCGCTGCTCTACGGCACGACCGGCGAGTTCCTCAACTACTTCGGGTTGAGCGACCTGTCCGAGCTGCCGCGTCCGGAGGAACTCCGCGCGCTGGTCGCCGCCCGCGAACCCGAGCAGCTCGAAATGATGGAGCTCGATCCCACCAGCGGCATGCCGCTCGCGCTCGCCGCGGGCAGCGCCGTTCTCGACGATGCGAACGTCGCGGCCGCCGGCGATCCCGCCGACGAGGCGCAGCTCGGTGAGCCCGACTCCGTGGCGCTGGGCGCTCCGGCCACGACGGATGCCGACGAGGAGCAGGAGGACCGCTTCTCGATCGCCGACGCCGACGCCGCCATCGCGGCGGCCAACGCCGCGCGCGGCGAGGCCGTGCTGGCGATGGCCACGGACTTCACCGGCCACGGTTCGGACGGCTTCGTGGTGGACGACGACGAAGCGGGTGAGGACGACGACGAGTTCGACGAGGACGCCGAAGGCGACGACGACGACGAGTTCGAAGGGGACGAGGACGACGACGAGTTCGACGACGCCTACGACGATGACGACGACGAAGACGGGGACGAAGAGGACGACGACGACATGCCTTCGGCCTCGCTGTCGGATCGGGATTCCGAAGGCGCCTGAGCGGCCTCGTGCCGCTCACGCCCCGACGCGACCCTCATGAACAGAACCGCGGATCACTGGATCCGCACGCTGCGCCTGGAGCCGCACCCGGAAGGCGGGCTCTTCCGTGAGACCTGGCGCAGTCCGGAGCGCGCCGCGCAGTCGGCGCTTCCGGAGCGATTCGGCGGCGACCGCGCGCTCGGCACCTCGATCTACTACCTGCTGCGCGCGGGCGAGCATTCACGCCTGCACCGCCTGCGGGGCGACGAAGTGTGGCACTTTCACGACGGCGGCCCGCTGCTGGTCCACGTGCTGAGTCCCGAAGGCGGGTACCGGCAGTTGCGCATCGGCATCGATGCGCAGGCGGGAGAGACATTGCAGGCCGTGATCCCGCACGGCAGTTGGTTCGGAGCCGAACTCGGCCCGGGCGCCCCCTTCGCGCTCGTCGGTTGCACCGTGGCGCCGGGTTTCGAGTACGAGGATTTCGAGCTGGGCGATCGCGAGACACTGCTCGCGCGCCATCCGGAGCACCGCGAGCTGGTGCTGCGCTTCACCTGAGAAGAGAGGCTTTCATGTCCACCAGGCTCAACAAGCTACTGGCCGATCGCGGCATCGGCGCGCGCCGCAAGTGCGACCTCCTCATCCAGGAGGGCCACGTGCGCGTGAACGGCCGCATCGTCACCGAGCCCGGCACGCAGATCGAAGAGCAGCGCGACCGGGTCGAGGTCAACGGCCGCGGGCTTCCGGGCAAGCAGCAGCTGGTCTACTGGGTGCTCAACAAGCCGGTCGGCGTGATCACCACGCTCGAGGACCCGCAGGGCCGCCCGACGGTGGCCATGTACCTGCCCAAGGGCGCGCGCCTGTTTCCGGTCGGCCGGCTGGACGCCGACACGAGCGGGCTGCTGATGCTGACCAACGACGGCGAACTGGCGCACAAGCTGATGCACCCGCGCTACGGCGTGCAGAAGTTCTACCGCGTGCGCCTCGATCGCGAGCCGACTCGCGGCCAGCTCGAGCGCATCGCGCGCGGCGTCGAGATCGAACCCGGCTTCGTCACCGCGCCGGCGCGCGCGCGCCGCATCGATCCCGGCTTCGAAGCGATCATGATCGAAGTGGTGGTGCACGAAGGCCGCTTCCGCCAGGTGCGCCGCATGTGCGAGAAGGTGGGCATGCGCGTGACCGGGCTGCATCGCGTGGGCTACGGCCCCGTGCGGCTCGGACCGCTGCCCCGCGGCATGTATCGCGAGCTGTCCGAGGACGAGGTCGATCGCCTGCGCCGCGCCTGCGCGCGTCCGCTCAATCGCGACGGCAGCCCGACTCGCGAGAGCCGCGCCACCGCGGCGCCCGGCAAGCGTCCCGTGGCGCCCAAGAAGCCGGTCGCGCCGGTCGCGCCCGAGGACGAGGGGGAGGAGTTCGAGGAAACGTGGATCGCGGGCGGCGGTTTTGCCCCCGAGGATCGCGAGTCCGACTTCGGAATGGACGCGCCCGACGAGCCCGCCGAGGGCGTGTGGCCGGCGCGTGCCGGTGGACGTCGCGGCGACGCCGGCTTCCAGGCGCCGGCGCGCAAGCCGGCGGCCGGCAAGCCCGAGCGCGCTCCGGCGCCGAGGCGTGACGAGGGCGGTCCGCTGCCGTGGCACGGCGCGGAGTATCGCCGTGGCGCCGCGCCCAAGCCCGGCTCCAAGGCGGCGCGTTCGGCGCCCGTCGGCAAGCTCGGCCGCCGCGCCGAGGCGCGTGAGTCGGCGATCCGCTCCGACGAGAAGCGCGAGCTCGCTCGCACCGAGGAGCGCGCCCGCGAGCGCGCACTCGAGCGCGTCCGGCTCAAGGTGCAGCGCAAGGAGTCCGGCACGCGTCCGGTTCCGGGTGACACGACCAAGCGTCGCTTCGGGGATCGCCGCGACACGCGAGTGCCTCCGAGGTCCGAGGAACGCGCCCCGGCGCCGCGTGGCCGCTTCGGCGGCACCGTGGGTGCTCCGCCGAGCCGTGGTCCCGCTCCTCGCGGACGCTTCGGTGGTGACGCCGACGCTCCGCGCGGTCGCGCTCCCGCGCCGCGTGGGCGCTTCGGCGGCACGGCCGGCGCTCCGCCGAGCCGCGGTCCTGCTCCTCGCGGGCGCTTCGGTGGTGACGCCGACGCTCCGCGCGGTCGCGCTCCCGCGCCTCGTGGACGCTTCGGTGGTGACGCCGACGCCCCGCGCGGTCGCGCTCCCGCTCCGCGTGGCCGCTTCGGCGGCACGGCCGGCGCTCCGCCGAGCCGCGGTCCTGCTCCTCGCGGGCGCTTCGGCGGTGACGCCGACGCTCCGCGTGGTCGCGCTCCCGCGCCGCGTGGCCGCTTCGGCGGCGACGCGGGCGCTCCTCCCAGCCGCGGCGCCGCTCCCCGTGGCCGCTTCGGTGGCGGCGATACCGTGCCCAAGCGCACGCGCCCCGGCTCCGATGTTCCTCGTCGCGGTGGGGCAGGAGTGCCCACGCGCGGGGCGGCGCCACGGGGCAAATCCCCCCGGCCGGCCGGTCCTGCTGGGCGGCGTGGCTCAGCTCCGCCGGCTCGCGGCGGTGCGCCGCGCGGCGGCAACACCCGACCCGGTCGTGGCGATGCGCGGGGTGGACGCCGCAAGTGAAACAATAGTTGAGCTTGCAGCGATTGCCTGAAGCTCCATCCGAGATCCGTCCGGGCTCCTCACGAAGGTGGGGAGCCCGGAACGGTTTGTGCCCTACACTGTTGGCAGAGATCTCAGGCGAATCGCAGGACGCGGCTCGCGCCAGTGCTTTCCTTCGCTACGCCGGACCGGCTCGGACGCCCCCGGCCAGACGCGAGCCCCGTGCGCCTCGACCTGCTGCAGCCTGCCGAGAAACTTGGAACGCCGGGCCCCCCGCCCGGGGTATCCACCAGCATCACCGCGATCGTGGAGGAGGCGCCCGTCGCCACGCCTCCACGCTCGCGGAGATCCGAGTGGCGTCGCGCGGCGCTCATCCTGGTTGCCGCGCTCTCGCTTCTCGGGCAGGGCGAACGGTTCCGCGTCGATCCACGCTTCCGCTCTCCGAGCACGACCCTTCTCGCCTACTGGGAAGCGTTGCGGCAAGGGGACGGCGACAGCGCCTACGAGTGCTTCGTCGAGGGACGCCACGACCTGCCGGTGCCGGGCGCGCTGTGGTTCCTGCCGCCGACGGACGATCTGTGGCTGACCGGCTTCCGGTCGCTGCCGGTCACCGCGGGGCGGGTCATGGTGACGTACGAAGTGCATTACCGGCCCCGGGGTGTGGGTGAAGAGCGCATGTTCAAGACGGGCAGCGAACTGGTGCGCACTCATGGGGAGTGGCGCATCTCGCAGCCGCTCGGCGAAGCGAGCATGCCGGAGTGGAAAGGCGTCCCGGGCCCGATTGACATGTGACGACGCGCACTCCTAACCTGCCGCGCACGATTCCAGCGGCGGGGGACAAGGCCTGTCGCGGTTCGTCATTCCATCCGGAGCCCTCACGAGGAACTGCATGACGCGCCTGTTCGCCCGTCTTTTCGCGGTCGCCGCCGCCTTCGCCGTCCTGGCGTCTCCCGCGCATGCCACCAAGTACGCCGGTGAGTTCATGAAGATCCCCGTGGGCGCGCGCGCGGTGGGCATGGGCGGAGCCTTCACCGCCGTGTCCGACGACGCCACGTCGCCGTACTGGAACCCGGCCGGCATGGTCTACCTGCCGTACCGCGAGGCCTTCCTCCAGCACGCCGAGCAGTTCGGCAGCCTGGTGAACCACGACTTTGGTTCGGTCGTCATGCCGCTCAAGGGTGAGGGCGGCAAGCGCGCCGCGTTCGGCGTTGCCGCCACCTGGGTCGGCGTCTCCGACATTCCGATCACGCCGCGGCCGGGCGGCCTGCGTCCGGGGCAGTGGCTCGACTACGGCACGGACAACGATCCCGGCACGCCCGACGCCGACGGCACGCAGGGCAACGGCAAGTGGGACCGCGGCGAGCGGCTGCTGCTCAACGCCGAGGACCTCTACATGGCGAGCAGCACCGACCTGGCGCTCCAGCTTTCGTACGCCCAGCAGCGCGGCGCGCACTGGGCCTTCGGCGGCACGGTCAAGTTCGTGCGCCAGAGCATCCCGGACTCCACCTTCGGCGAGCACGCCACGTCGTTCGGCGCGGGTGTCGACGTGGGCGCGCTCTACATGGTCAACGACGCGGTCACGCTGTCGGCGGTCATGCACGACCTCACCACCACGTACATCAGCTGGAACAGCGGCGTGCGCGAGTTCGTGGCGCCGTCGCTCGTGACCGGCTCGTGCTTCAACTTCGCCCCGGCGCCCCACCAGGCGCTCACGTGGGCGGTGGACCTGGGCTGGAACTTCGAGGGCCGCGAGTACGACAGCCAGCTGAACCTGGGCGGCATCACCGCGGACCTGCACACCGGCCTCGAGTACTGGTACCGCAGCACGCTGGCGCTGCGCAGCGGGCTTTCGGGCAAGGACCTCACGTTCGGCGCGGGCGTGCGCTACCGCCACTTCGGCGTGGACTACGCCGCGTCGCTCAACCGGTTCTTCGCCAAGGACGACCCGGATTTCCCGAGCGACAAGAACCTCGACGCGACGCACCTGGCCTCGGCTTCGTTCAGCTGGTAGCGCGCGGCGGCTCCCGACGCCCGTCCGGCCTTTCGCCGGGCGGGCGATTCGTTTGCCCGGGATTCTTGACCGCGCTCGATGGCAGTCATTAGTGTGCGATCGGTCATCGGAACGGGCGTGCTGGACTGAACAGGGAGCGTGGTCCGCGATGCGAAACGTAATGGCGTTGATCCTGTCGGGCGGCGGGGGTGAGCGCCTCGGCGTGCTCTCGGCCGAGCGGGCCGTCAGCGCGCTGCCCTTTGGCGGCAAGTACCGCGTCATCGACTTCTCGCTCAGCAACTGCTGCCACTCCGGACTCGGCCAGGTCGGTGTGCTCGCGCAGCACGCGCCGGCGTCGCTCAACGACCACATCGGCGCCGGACGGCCCTGGGATCTCGACCGCCGCCAGGGCGG
This sequence comes from Candidatus Eiseniibacteriota bacterium, assembly GCA_020849095.1. Lineage (GTDB taxonomy): Bacteria > Eisenbacteria > RBG-16-71-46 > RBG-16-71-46 > RBG-16-71-46 > CAIXRL01. Next base: position 3,333 of record JADLGX010000327.1, on the reverse strand, counting down.
CGTCGTGATCCTGCAGCCGTACCAGACGCGCAACTACGCGGGCTGGTACCGCGGCACGGCCGACGCGATCACGCAGAACTGGGACTACCTCGAGGAGCGCCGCCCCGAGCGCGTGCTGGTGCTCTCCGGCGACCACGTCTACCGCATGGACTACCGCGCGCTCTTCCTGGCGCACGAGCAGCGCGGCGCCTCGGTCACGATCGCGGTGACGCGCGTTCCCGCGGACCAGACGCGCCGCTTCGGCATGGTCACCACGGATCGCGGCGGCCGCGTGCGCACGCTCGAGGAAAAGCCCGAGCGCAGCACCGCGACGCACGCCTCCATGGGCGTGTACGTGTTCGAGTTCGACGTGCTGGGCGAGATGCTGCGCAGCCGTCCCGTGGACCTGGTGCTCGACGTGCTGCGCCCGCTGGTGGACGCCGGCGAGCGCGTGTACGCGCACGAGTTCAACGGCTTCTGGGAAGACGTGGGAACGGTGGCGTCGTACTACCGCGCCAGCATGGAACTCGTGCAGCCGGAACCGCGCTTCCAGCTGCACGACGCGCGCTGGCCCATCCTCACGCGCGACGAGGAACGCCCTTCGGCGATCTTCTCGGGACACGCGCAGGTCGAGGACAGCCTGGTCGCGAGCGGCTGCCGCATCGACGGCACGGTGCGGCGCTCGATCCTGTTTCCCGGCGTGGTGGTGGGCCCGGGCGCGAGCATCACCGACTCGGTCGTCATGGCCGACACGGTGATCGAAGGCGGCGCGCGCATCGACCGCGCGCTGCTCGACAAGTACGTGCGTGTGGGAGAGAACGCGGTCGTCGGCGACGGCGACGAGCCGGGGCCGGCGGAACTGCAGTGGCTCTCCAATCTGGTTCTCGTCGGCAAGGACGCGTGGATCCCGCCGGCCGGCCGCGTCATGCGGCCTTCGCAGATCGGCGTGGGCGGCCGTTACGAGGACTTCGTCAATGGCGTGGTGCCCGCGGGAACGCTCGTGGGCAACCGGCGCTGGTTCGAGGAGATGCGATGAGCGGACGCTACGCCTTCATTCTCGCCGGCGGCGTCGGCAGCCGCCTCTGCCTGCTCTCGGAGCGCCGCGCCAAGCCCGCCGTTCCGTTCGGCGGCAAGTACCGCATCATCGACTTCACGCTCTCGAACTGCGTGAACAGCGGCATCTACGACATCGGCGTGCTCACGCAGTACCGGCCGACGTCGCTCAACCAGCACATCGGCATCGGCCGGCCCTGGGATCTCGACCGTTCGCGCGGCGGCATCCAGCTGCTTCAGCCCACGCCCGGCATGTCGCAGAGCGACTGGTACCAGGGCACGGCGGACGCGATCTACCAGAACCTGCTGCACCTCAAGCGCCGCCGCGTCGAGGAAGTGCTCATCCTGTCGGGCGACCACATCTACAAGATGGACTACAACGTCCTCTACGCGTTCCATCGCGCCAATCGCGCTCAGATGACCGTGGCGGTCACCGAGGTGCCCGAGAAGGACGTGAGCCAGTTCGGCATCCTCGAGGCCGAGCCCAACGGGCGGGTCACGGCGTTCAAGGAGAAGCCCAAGGGTCCGGTCACCAGCCGGCTCGCGTCCATGGGCGTGTACCTGTTCGATCGCGAAGCGCTCATCCGCCACCTGGTCGAGGACGCTTCCACGCCCGGCTCGTCGCACGACTTCGGCAAGGACATCCTTCCCAGGATGGTGCAGCGCGGCGAAGGCGTGTTCTCTTACCGTTTCCAGGAGTACTGGCAGGACGTGGGTACGCTCGACTCGTACTACGAGGCGAACATGGCGTTCCTGCGCGAGCAGCCGCCGCTCGACCTGCACGACAGCGCGTGGATCATCCACACCCAGAGCGCCGACCGCGCGCCGGTCCGCGTCGCGCACGGCGCGCGCGTGCACCACAGCATGCTCGCCAACGGCTGCCGCGTGGGCGGGGAAGTGGTGAACTCGGTGCTGTTCCCCGGCGTGGTGGTCTCTCCCGGGGCGATCGTGCGCGACAGCATCGTCATGCACGACACGGTCATCGGCCCGGGCGCGGTGCTCGACCGCGCGATCATCGACAAGGAAGCGCACATCGGCGCCGAGGCCCGCGTGGGATACGGCGACGAGATGCTGCCCAACCGCGCGTGCCCGGATCACCTGTCGTGCGGACTCGTCGTGGTGGGCAAGCGCGCGCGCGTGCCCGAGGGCATGACGATCGGGCGCAACGCGCGCATCGGCGCGTCGGTCGTGGAGTCGGACTTCATCGCGCCCGTGCCGACCGGCGGCGTGGTGGACGGCCCGGAGTCCATGCACTAGAAGCGTCGAGCGAAAAGAAACCGGCCGGCGTTCCCGAAGGGGAGCGCCGGCCGGTTCGTTGGTTCGCGCCGCGTCAGGCCGGCAGCTTGAGCCGCTGTCCCGCGCGCACGTTGCTGCCCTTGATGCCGTTCGCGCGCCGGAGGGCCGACACGCTCACGCCGTGCTGCGAGGCGATCTCGCTCAGCGTCTCGCCCTTGCGCACCGTGTGCGTGCCGCGCGCGGCGCTCTTGCCCTTGCTCGCGGAGACGGCCGCCTTGCGCCCGACGGGAGCGCGCAGGTTGGCGATCTGGGCGCTGTCCGCCGCGACCGCGTCGGGGTCGGGCTCGTGCACCGACAGGCGCTGCCCGGGCTTGAGCGCGTCGCCCGTCAGCGCGTTCCACGCGCGCACGTCGTCGGCGTCGAGCGAGTAGAGCTGCGAGATGCTGAGCAGCGTCTCGCCCGGCTTGACCACGTGCGTCAGGACGGCCTGCGTGCTGTTGCCCTGGATCTTCGCAGGCAGCCCGATCCGGCGCGAGGGAACGTACGCCGTGGACAGGCGCGGGTCGGTCTCGGTGGGCACCACTTCCGGCGCGGAGGTGGGACGCGACGAGGGCACCGTCACGAGCATGCCGCGCTTGAGCGGGTGCTTCTTGTCGATGCCGTTCACGCGCGCCAGCTCGACGGCGCTGACTCCGTACTCGCGCGCGATGCTGCGCAGCGTCTCCTTGCGGCGGACACGGTGACGCACGGTCAGGTCGGCGGCCGGCAGCTTCTGGCCGGAGCGCATGCTCTGCATGAGGATCTCGGCCTTGCCCTCGGGCACGCGAAGCGTGGTCACGCCGTCGTTGCCCCGCACCGACATGTTGCGGACGGCGGGGTTGAGCTCCTTGAGTTCCTCGACCGTGCAGCCGAGCAGCCGGGCGATCGCGCGCAGGTCCACCGCGCCTTTGAGCGCCACTTCGTCGAACCGCAGCGGGTCGTCGAGCTCGACCTCGGAAAAGCCGTAGCGCACGGGGTCGCGCGTGATGGCGAGCGCGGCCATGAACTGCGGAACGTAGTTCTCGG
>JADLGX010000326.1 GCA_020849095.1 Candidatus Eiseniibacteriota bacterium | reverse complement strand
GTGAGGATCGAAGAGGTTTTTCCTGCCTCCGATGAGGAGGCCACGCAATCGTTCGAGCACCGCGGGAAGCTAGTGGATTGCCCCGGGGACTTCAAGAAGACGTCAGGAGTCGCGTGAAGCTCGTGAAGCGCATGCTCTGGGCACTCCTTCCGGTCGTCCTGCTCGCCGGCGCCGCCCGCGGGGACCGCCCCGCGGCCCCCGCGCGCGTGAGCGCGCCGCGCGCCGCCGCGCCCTCGCCGGCCAGCCCGGGCGCCGCGCCGATGCCCCGGTTCACCCTGTTCGGCTGGGTCAGTCCGCCGAGCGCGTTCGAGTCCGCGGAGCGCTACCGCGAGATGGCCGGCGCGGGCTTCAACGTGACCGTGCTGGCGTGGGAGGACTCGGGCCTGGCCAGCGCCAACCGCCGCCGGCTCGACTGGACGGCGCCGGTGGGACTGCGCAACCTCCTGCTCGATTCCCAGCTCGACCACTACCACGCGGCGCGGCCCGAGACCCACCGGTGGGCGGACTCCGTGACGGCGCGCTACCGCGACGAGCCGGCGTTCCTCGGCTACTACCTGGGAGACGAGCCCGCGCCGGCGGACTTCGAGCGCCTGCGCGAGTGGTTCGACGCGCTGCGCGCACGCGACCCGCTGCACCCGGGCTGGAACAACCTGTTCGGCCGGATGGTGTTTTCCTCGCGCGAGCAGTTCGAGCAGTACGTGCGCAACTACGTGGCGGCCGTGGACCCGGCGGTGCTCTGCGCCGACCAGTACGACTTCCTCAGCGGGGGCGACCGCCACCAGCTGGTCGAGAACGTGGCGGCGCTGGCGGCGATCGCGCGCGAGAACGGCCTGCCGTTCTGGGGCATCGTGCAGCTGGTGCAGCACCGCGGTTACCGCCCGGTCACCGAAGGGCTGCTGCGCTGGCAGGTGGCCCAATGGCTGTCGTACGGCGCGCGCGGGATCGGCTACTTCACCTACTGGACGCCCGCCCCGGACACCACGTGGGACTGGCAGCCGGCGATGATCGCGTGGGGCACCGGCGCGCGCACGCCGGCCTACGAATGGGTGCGCGGGCTCAACGTGCACGCGTCCGCGGTGGGAGTGGAGCTGGCGGGCATGCAGTGGCTCTCGACCGAGCATGCGGGGTCGGTCGAGCCCGGCGGCACGCCGTTCGCGCCCGACTCGCTGCTCGCGGCGGTCGAAGGGCGCGCCACGATCGGCACGTTCGCGGACTCGCTGGGCCGGGCGCACCTGCTGGTCGGCAACGCCGACTCGCTGGCGGCGCGCGAGGTGGCGCTGGTGCTGGCGGGCGCGGGCCGGCGCGTGTGGCGGCTGCGCGACGACGGCGGCTGGGCCGAACTGGCGGTGAGCGCCGCGGGGCGCTGCGCGATTTCGTTCGCGCCCGGCGACTTCACGCTGCTGCGGCTTTCGGGCGCGCTCGGTTCCGTCGTGGCGGGACGATCCCCGCTGCGGCTCGAGGCGTTCCCCAATCCCGCTCGCGGCGCGGTGCGCCTGACGTTCGGCGGCATGGCGCCCGGCGCGCGGCTCGAGCTGCTCGACGCCTCCGGACGGCGCGTGTGGGCGCGCGACTACCCGGCCGGCGGCAGCGCCGCCGCCACCTGGAACGGCGAGCGCGCGGGCGGCGGCCGCGCTCCGGCCGGCCTCTACTTCGCGCGGCTCGAGGACTCGCGCGGCGTCGTGGCGCGCCGTGTCGCCTGGCTGGGCGGGCGATGAGCGCGAAGGGGTTCCGCACGCTGGCCGCGATGAACCGCGCGATCGTCGCGTGCGAGCGCTGCGAGCGGCTGCGCGCCTATTGCGCGGGCGTGGCGGTCGAGAAGCGCCGCATGTACCGCGACCACGACTACTGGGGCCGCCCGGTGCCGGGGTTCGGCGACCCGCGGGCGCGCGTGCTGCTGGTGGGTCTGGCGCCCGGCGCGCACGGCGCCAACCGCACCGGCCGCATGTTCACCGGCGACTCGAGCGGCGACTGGCTGTACGAGGCGCTGCACGCGCACGGCTTCGCGTCGCAGCCGCACAGCGTGTCGCGCGACGACGGCATGGAACTGCGCGGCGTGTGGATCGGCGCCGCCGGGCGCTGCGCGCCGCCGGACAACAAGCCGCTGCCCGAAGAGCTGGAGCGCTGCCGCGAGTACCTGGTGACCGAACTGCGCCTGCTTACCGACCTGCGCGTGGTGCTCGCGCTGGGACGCATCGCGCACGAGGCGTTCCTGCGCGGCAGCGGACTGTGGGAGCGTTTCGCCCCGCGCGAGCGTCCGGAGTTCTCGCACGGCGCCGAGCATGCGCTGCCGGGCGGGCTGCTGCTCATGGACACGTTCCACCCCAGCCGCCAGAACACCCAGACGGGGCGGCTGACTCGCGCCATGTGGCATGCGGTGTTCGCGAAGCTGCGCCGGCACGCCGGCCGGGACGAGCGCGCTTGAGTTCCCGCGTGAGCGCACCGGAGCTGGCGCGCTACTTCCTGCGCCTTGGTGCCACCGCCTTCGGCGGGCCCGCGGCGCATATCGCGCTGATGGAGGAAGACCTCGTGCGCCGGCGGCGCTGGCTCGAGCGCGAGGAGTTCCTCGAACTGCTCGGCGCCGCCAACCTGCTGCCCGGGCCGACCTCCACCGAGCTGGCGATGCTCGCGGGCGGCCGGCTCGGTGGTGGGAGCGGGCTGGTCGTGGCGGGCACGTGCTTCGCCGCTCCGGCCGTGCTGCTCAGCGGCGCGCTGGGCGCCGCCTACGTGCGATGGGGCGAACTGCCGGTCACGGCGGCCCTCGCTGCGGGGATCGCGCCCGTCGTGGTGGCGGTGCTGGCGCATTCGCTGTTCGCGCTGGCGCGAACCGCGCTTCGCAGCCCGCCGGCCTGGGCGGTGGCCCTCACCTCCGGTGCGGTGTCCGCCCTCGGTGGGCACCCGCTGCTGGTGCTGGCGATCGCGGGCGCGCTCATGCTGCTGCTGCGTGCGCGTGCGGTGGCAGGCGGAGCTCGCGCGTTGATCGTCCCGCTGGCTGCCGCATCCGTCGGCGCCGCCTCGCCCGTGGGGTTGTTCGCGATCTTCGCGGCGTTCCTGCCGGTGGGCGCGCTTCTCTACGGCAGTGGGTACGCGTTGCTGGCATTCCTGCGCGCGGACTTCGTCACGCACCTGGGCTGGCTCACCGAGCGCCAGCTGCTCGATGCCGTCACGGCGGGCCAGCTGACGCCGGGCCCGGTGTTCGCGACCGCCACATTCATCGGCTTCGTACTTCGGGGAGCGCCGGGTGCCGCCGCCGCCACGGTGGGCATCTTCCTGCCGTCGTTCCTGCTGGCGTGGGCCAGCGGGCCGCTGCTCGCGCGCGTGCGTGGCTCCGCTCACGCGCGCCTCTTCCTGGAGGGGGCGAGCGTTGCCTCGATCGCGCTGCTCGCCGTGGTCACCGCGCAGCTGGCCCGCCCGGCGTTGACCGGGTTCGCGACCGTGGGCGCCTTCGCCGTGGCGCTGGCGCTGCTGTCGCTGGCGCGCTGGCCCGCCTGGTGGGTGCTGGCGGGCGGCGTCCTGTTCGGAGTCGCGCGCGCTCTCTAGAAGTAGCCCCGCATCAGTTCGTCGAACCACGCCGGCACGCGCGGCTCCTCCACGCGGTCGAACACCGGCGCGTAGGGCTTCAGGTCCAGCACGGGCGTGCCGTCGATCGCGTCCAGCCCGCTCACCACCAGGCGCCCGGGTTCGAGGCGCACGATCCGGGCGGCGGTCGAGCCGATCACGTTGGGGCGCAGCCGGCCGCGCTGCGCGAACACCCCGGCCAGCGGCATGTCGGCCCGCCCCCGCGGGCGGCGGCGCCAGTCGGCCGGCGGCGGCTCGCCGCCCGGGTCGCGGTGCATCCAGAACAGCACGACCACGTGGCTCCATTGCTCGAGCCCCTCGAGCGCGGCCGCGAACGGGGGAGCGATCTCGATGACCGACTCGACGCCGGCCCAGTCCTCGTCGCCCGTGTGCGTGCGCGTGTTGCGAACGGTCCCGACCGCCTCCAGCGTGACATTCATGTGCGTGTCTCCCATGGCGGCCAAGATATCGGTTGACCCTCGGGGGCGCCGAAGGCATTCTGCGTTCGACATCTTTCAGGTGCCCACATCGCGTGGGGTAACAGGGAAGCGGGTGAGATCCCCGCACGGTCCCGCCACTGTGATGGGCAGACGCTCGAAGTGCCACCGGCTCACGCGCCGGGAAGGCGAGCGTTCACCGGACTCGCGTCCGGCGCCCTCAGTCAGGAAACCTGCCTGAAAGCCAGCAGTGCCCGGCGCCTCGGAAGAAGGCGGTCGCGGGTCACGGCGCCGCACGGCCCCGTTTCCGCGTTCGACCCTTCGCGGTGACGGGGCTTTTCGATTCGAGCGCGATGGACGCCGTGATCGATCTCTTACGCACTCCCTGCCTGGCGGCAGCCGTCGCCGTGCTGATGGGTGGCGCGCCCGGCGCGTCCCCCGACAGCGCGAGCTCGCCGCCTGCCGTCCGCACGCTGCCCGTGGTCGAAGTGCGGCGCGAACGCGCGCTGCTCGACGCGCGCCGCCGCGCGCCCACCGCGAGCGTCACCGACCTGCGCGCCGGCGAATCGTCGCGCGCGCTCGAGAGCGTCGCCGAACTGCTGCAGGGCGCCGCCGGCGCGCGCGTGGTGCAGTACGGCGGACTGGGCGCTTTCAGCACGCTGTCGCTGCGCGGCGCTCCTCCCGGACAGGTGGCGGTGTACCTCGACGGCGTGCCCCTCACCAGCGCGGCGCACGGCGTGGTGAACCTGTCCGACCTGCCCGTCACCGCCGTGGATCGCATCGAGGTGTACCGCGGCTTCGCGCCGCTCGGGTTCGGCGCCGCGTCCCCCGGCGGCGCCGTCAACCTGGTCACCGCCGACGATCCCGGGGCGCGCAGCGTGCGCGTGACCGCCGGCTCGTTCGGCACCACCGAAGCCCGCGGCACCGCGGGGGCGCGCCGCGGCGCGTGGTCGGCGCTCGCGCACGCCGGCTACCAGGGCTCCGACGGCAACTTCGAGTATCCGGACGACAACGGCACGCCGTTCAACGCCGCCGACGACGAGATCGCCGCGCGGCTCAACAACCGCTTCGACGCCGCGAGCGCCTTGGCCCGCTTGGCTTGGGCGCCGCGCGACGGCGTGCGTGCGAGCGCGCGCGCCGAGGGATTTCGCAAGGCGCAGGGGGTGCCGGGACTGGGCGCGGTGCAGGCGCCGCACCCGCGGCTGTCGTTCGAGCGCGCGCTGGGCGCGTTCGAGTGCGCGATCGCCCCGGCCCAAGCGCTGCCCGGCGCCACGCTGCGCGCGCACGCGCAGCGCGAGCGCTCGCGCTTTTCCGACCGGCTCGGCGAACTGGGGCTGGGGCGCCAGGACACCGACTCGCGCTTCGCCGATCGCGGCGCGGGGCTGGACGTGAGCGCTCCCACCGCGTGGACGATCGTGACCGCCGTCGCGGGCGTGGCGCTGCGCCGCGAGACCGCCGAGCCCGCGGCCCCCACGCTGGGCCAGGCGCTGCCGCCCCAGACCCGGCGCGACACGCGCAGCGCGCACGCGGGCGTCCAGCTGCATCTGGCGTCCGACGCGCTGCTGCTGCACGCGGCGCGCCGCTGGGACCGGCAGGACGACCGGCTGCGCGCCACCGTGGTGGGCGGCGTGCCGTACGCGCTCGATGCCCGGCGCACGCTGAACGCGCCGCAGCTGGGCGCGCGGCTGCGCCTGCCGGCGCGCGTGGAGGCGCGCGCCAACTGGACGCGCGGCGCGCGCGCTCCCGAGTTCCTCGAGCTGTTCGGCGACCAGGCGGTGGTGCAGGGCAATCCGCGGTTGCTGCCCGAGAGCGGCGAGTCGTGGGACGCCGGCGCGTCGTGGCGCGCTCGGGCGCGCGGCGTGCTGCTGTCGGCGGAGTACGCGCACTTCGAGTCGCGCACGCGGCAGATGATCACCTGGATCGCGTCCTCGCAGCGCACCGTGCGCGCCGCCAACTTTCCGAGCGCGCGGCTCTCGGGCGACGAAGTGGGCGCGCGCATCGCGTGGCGCGCGCTGTCGCTGTCGGGCTCCGCGGGCTGGCTCGACGCGCGGCAGGACGATCGCGCCTCGATCTACTTCGGCAAGCGTCTTCCGCAGCGCCCGGCGTTCCAGGGTTACGCGCGGCTCGAGGCGCGCCGCGGCAGTTGGACCGCCGCCGCCGACGTGCTCGAGATCGGGGAGGACTACCTCGATCCCATCAACTTCCGCCTGGCGCCTTCGCGCACGCTGGCCGGGGCTTCGCTCTCCCGCATGTGGGGCCCGCTGCGGCTCACGGTCGAGGGCAAGAACCTCGGCGACCGGCGCGCGCAGGACGTCGGCGGCTACCCCCTTCCGGGCCGCAGCTTCTTCGCCTCGTGCGAATGGAGCCGGGCGCGCTCGGATGCTCACCCTCGATCGAACCGGAGTGGAACATGACCCGACCCGTGATGTGCACACTCGCCCTGCTCTGCCTTCTCACGATCGGCGCTGCCGTCGCCCCGCGCGCAGCGCACGCCGAGACCAAGGCGTTCGTCTACGAGACCGACTACTCCACGGGCAGGCTCGCGGCCGCCACGCTGCAGCCGCGCGCGCTCTCGTGCGACGTCGCTGACACGCATCAGGACGCCACACTGCGGTACTTCGACGGGCTGCTGTACGTGGTGAACCGCTTCGGCGGCGACAACGTTCAGGTGATCCATCCGGCCACCTACGCCACGCTGCGCCAGTTCTCGGTGGGCAATGGCGCCAACCCGCACGACATCGCGTTCGCTTCGCCGACCAAGGCCTACGTGACGCGCTACGAGACGAACGATCTTTGGGTCGTGAACCCCGCTACCGGGGCGCACACGGGAACCATTTCACTCGCGGCGTTCCGCGACGCCGACGGCTATTGCGAGATGGACCGGCTGCACCTTGTGGGGCCGCTGCTGTTCGTGTCGCTCGAGCGCATCGACCGCGACAACGGCTACGTACCCGACGACAGCGGGCTGGTCGCGGTCATCGACACGCGCACCGACGCGCTCGTGGACTGCGATCCCGTGGCGCCCGGCACGCAGGCCATCCGGCTGCAGCTGACCAATCCCTTCACGGCGTTCCAGTTCGACCCGCTCACGAGCCGGCTGATGATCGGCTGCGCGGGCGCGTTCGGCGCGCTCGACGGCGGGGTCGAGTGGATCGACCCGGTGCTGCTCGCCAGCGGCGGCGTGGCCGTGACCGAGGCGGCGCTCGGCGGCGACGTGAATGACGTGGTGTGGGGAAGCGCCGCCAAGTCGTGGGCGATCACGTCCGAGGCCGGTGGCAACTCGCACTTCGTCACGTGGAGCGCCGCGACTGGCGCCAAGCTGGCCACGCTGTGGTCGCCCGGCGCCTACTCGCTCACCGACGCCGAGCGCGCGGGTGACGAACTGTGGGTGTGCTCCAACGCGTTCATGAACTCCCGTGTGCGCGTCTTCTCCGCCGCGAGCGGCGCGGTCCTCGGCTCGGACCTGCTCTGCTCGCTGCCGCCGGTCGCGGTGACGTTCGACGCCCCGAGCGCGCAGGTGGCTTCCGTCGTCGCGGAACAGCCGCGCGTTTCGCTGTCGCTCCCGCACCCGAGCCCGGCCCGGCGCTCGACCGCGTTCTCGCTCACGCTGGCCGAGGAGGGGGAGGCCCGGATCGAGGCGTTCGATGCCGCGGGACGGCGCGTGCGCACGCTGCTCTCGGGAGCGCGTCCGGCCGGCACTTCGGTGGTTCACTGGGACCTCGCGGACGACGGCGGCTCGCGGCTGCCCGCGGGGCTCTACCTGGTCCGGGCCGCCGCATCGGGGGCGGTGAGCACGCGCCGCGTGCTGGTCCTGCCCTGAAACTCCGGCGAAACTCCGCCAAACGGGCCGAATGCCCCGGTCCGGCCGGCCGGACGGCGAAAAAGCCCTTGGCCCTCCGGGGCGCCCTCCGGCAAAATCAGGCGGCGAATAGAAGGACGGAGCGGGGCTTCGCCCTGCTCGCGTTCCACTTTCCGGCCCGCGCCGGAGCCCGCGCACACGATCGATCCCGCATCCCTTCCGGAGGGCTCATGCCGTTTCATGGTCGCCGCCTGCTGACCACCATTGGTGCGCTCGCGGGGCTGGTCCTCGTCGGTGTCCTGGCCGGCGCACCCGCGCATGCCAGCAACGTCATCCTCGAATGGACCGCGCCCGGCGACGACAGCACGTACGGCCACGCCATGGAATACGACCTGCGCTGGTCGCTGCGCGAGAACCAGTTTCCGAACCGGTTCTACTCGGCGCGCCGGATCCCCACTGTGACGCCCAGCGCGCCCGGAACCGTCGAGCGCGCGATCATCTCCGACGTGCCCGAGGGCGCCGCCATCTACTTCGCGCTGCGCACGCGGGACGAACGCGGCAACTGGTCGCGGCTGTCCAACGTCGCCACCACGTTCGCGGTCACCGACGCCAACGAGCAGGGCGTCTCGCTCGACTTCTCGCAGCCCAGCGACAATCCCGCCCGCGAGCTGACCCAGTTCACGCTCAGCCTGCCGCGCCGCGGCCCGGTGACCGTGGACGCGATGGACGTGAGCGGACGCCGCGTGCGCCGCATGCACCGGGGCGAGATGAGCGCCGGCCGCCACACGATCGCGTGGGACCTGCGCGACGAGACCGGCCGCGCCACCAGCCCGGGCGTTTATTTCGTCCGCGCCCACGTCGAAGGCGTGGACTTCGTCCGCCGCGTGGTCGTGCTCAACTGACAGCTGCGCCGCAGCGCGTGCCGTGACGGCGGACGGTTCCCTCGGGGAGCCGCCCGCCATTCGCTTTCAGGCCGCGGCGCCCGCGTCTCCCACCGTCTCCGCCGGCAGCCAGCGCAGCAGCGCGCGCACCAGTTGCACGGGGCGCAGCGGCTTCGTGAGGTAGTCGTTCATGCCCGCCTCGCGGCAGCGCGCCTGGTCGCTCGAGAAGGCGTTTGCCGTCAGCGCCACGATGGGAATGTCCCGGCCGCGCCCTTCGCCGCGGCGCAGTGCGCGCGTGGCCTCGAAGCCGTCCATCTCGGGCATCTGGCAGTCCATGAGGATCAGGTCGTAGGGCGAGCGCTCCATGGCTTCGAGCGCCTCGACTCCGTTGGCTGCCACGTCCACGCGCGCGCCGTAGCGTTCCAGCTGCCGCCGGGCGACCAGCTGGTTCACGGCGTTGTCCTCGACCACGAGGATGCGGGCGTGGCAGCGGAAGCGCTTCGCCACCTCCTCGAGCTCGTCGTCGGGCAGCACGTCGGCCTCGCGCAGCGGCAGCTCGAACGAGAACGTGCTGCCGATGCCGGGCTGGCTGATCAGCTCCATCGTGCCGCCCATGAGGTCCACCAGCTGGCGCGAGATGGCCAGGCCCAGCCCAGTGCCGCCGAACTTCCGCGTGGTCGAGGAGTCCGCCTGGGTGAACGCGCTGAAAAGCGTCTGCTGCAAGTCGGCCGGGATCCCGATGCCCGTGTCGCGCACCTCGATGCGGAAGCGGTCCTCGCGGTTGGGCGGGCGCGTCACGCGCACGGTGATGCCGCCGCTCTCGGTGAACTTGACCGCGTTGCCCAGCAGGTTCATGAGCACCTGGCGCAGGCGGCCGGGGTCGCCCAG
>JADLGX010000325.1 GCA_020849095.1 Candidatus Eiseniibacteriota bacterium | reverse complement strand
GCGGCGACAAGATCGCCATCGTGGGCGCCAACGGCGCCGGCAAGACGACGCTGCTGCGCATTCTCGCGGGACAGCTGGAACCCACCGGCGGCATCCGCGATTCGTTCCCGCTCACCAAGATGAGCTATTTCGCGCAGCACGCCGCCGAAACGCTGAACGGCGCGCACTCGGTGCTCGACGCGGTCGAGGACGTGGCGAACGATGCTTGGCGCCCCCGGTTGCGCAGCCTGCTCGGCAGCTTCCTGTTCCAGGGCGACGACGTGTTCAAGCTGTGCCGCATCCTGTCCGGTGGCGAACGCCAGCGGGTCGCGATCGCGCGCATGCTGCTCCTGCCCACCAACCTCCTGCTGCTCGACGAACCCACGCACCACCTCGACCTGGCCGGCAAGGAAGTGCTCGAAGGCGGACTCGAGCAGTATCCCGGCGGCGTGATCGTCGTGACCCACGACCGTTCGCTCATGGCGCGCGTGGCGACGCGCGTGCTCGAGGTGGACGGCGGCCGGGTCATTCTGTACCCGGGCGGCTACGACGACTACGAGTCCACGCGACTCGCCCGCATCAGTTCCGAGAGCAAGGCCAGCACGCCCACGCCGGTGACCGCTCCCGTCGCGGCCGGCGGCGCCGCGCCCGCCAGGCCGCAGCAGCGTCCGGCGGGCGGCAAGGGCGGGGCGGTCGCGACCGCCCCGGCGCCCGAGGTGTCGCGCGATGCCCAGAAGGAGCAGCGCCGCCAGCAGCAGAAGCGCGAAAAGGAGCTGGCTCGGATCGAGAAGGACATCGAGACGCGCGAGACGCGCATGAAGGAGCTCGAGGGGCTGCTCGCCGATCCCGAGCTGTACCACGACGCGGCCAAGTCCCGGACGCACGTGACCGAATACGAGCGGCTGCGCGCCGAGGTGGAGTCGCTGTGGCAGCGCCTGTCCGAACTCGGCTGACGGTTGCCGGTTTGACGCTGCCCGCGCCCCGGGCATAGGTTTCGCGCCATGTCCGACGTCATCCTTCGCACCTACGTCTTCCTCGACTCGATGCAGCCGCAGCTCGCGGCCTTCATCGGGACGACGGCTCGCGGCTTCCTGCCCGTGGCCGGCGATGCGTCCATGTTCATCGAGACCGCGCCGGGACTGATCATCAACCGCATCACCGACGTGGCGCTCAAGGCCACGCAGGCGACGCCCGCCATCATGGTGGTCGAACGCGCCTTCGGTCTGCTCGAGATCCACCATCGCGACAAGGGGCAGGTCCTCGACGGCGGGCAGGCCGTGCTGGACTACCTCGGTATTCGCGAGAACGACCGCGTGCAGCCGCGCGTGGTGAGCGACCAGGTGATCCGCGCGGTCGAGCCCTATCACGCGCAGGTGATCAACAAGTCGCGCTACGGCGACATGCTCATCGCCGGCGAGTCGCTGTTCATCCTCGAGAGCGAGCCGGCCGGCTACATCGCCTTCGCGGCCAACGAGGCGCTCAAGGCGGCGCACGTCAAGCTGATCGACGCGTCGCTGTTCGGCGCCTACGGGCGGCTCTACCTGTCGGGCCCCGAGGCGCAGATCGACGCCGCGCGCGACGCGGCGCTGGCCGGGCTCAAGAACATCAAGGGACGCAAGGCGGAGTAATCCGCCCGCCGAAAGCAGCGAGGCCCGCGCGAGTCTCCTCGCGCGGGCCTTCGCTTTGCCGGTTCCCTCCGGCTGCTACGCGGCGCGCGACTCCCCTGCCGTCTCCACCGTCTCGGCGGTCGGCAGCCACACGGGCGTCTTGCTGGTCGCCCAGCCCTGCTCGAGGCCGCGCATGAGGATGTACGGCTCGATCGCCGGCTCCACGAAGTGGTAGCGCGCCGTCTTGGCGAGCCCTTCCTTGGCCAGCACGGCGCCGCGGCCTTCCTCGGTGAGCGCGGCCACCTGGTTGGTGAGCCCGCGCACCTCGCGATTCACGATGCGCTGCAGCGTGTCGCGCACGTCGGCCACCGAGAACGTGCCGTGCGAGTCGCGCGGCGAAAGCGCGCACGCCAGCAGGATCTCGGGATAGATGCCGCGGCGGGCACGGATGATGGACTGCTCGTACGCGTTCACGACCGGGGCTCCGGTCTCGGCGAGCGCCACCTGCACGCCGGCCGTCAGGTGCCCGTTGGTCAGGTGAGTCACGCCCTCGTCCACGGCCGCGTCGGCGGTGCGGCGCGTCAGTTCCTGCACCGCGGCCGGCATGCCGTTGGCCAGCGTGGCGATGCGCTCGACCACGGAATCGTCCGCGGTCATTCCCACCACGCGCAGCGCGCGCAACACGGCTTCCAGGCACTCTTCGTTGGACAGGCGCGTCAGGTGCAGCGGCATCAACCCCTCCTTGGCGGGAACCAGGGCGTCGGCGCTGGCGGCCGACCCCGCAATGACGATCGTGGCGCGCGGCGCCGCCTGGGCGACCTGCGTGACCACGCGGCTCATCCACGTGCGGCACTCGGCGTCGGCGCGATCGAACTCGTCGATCAGGATCATCACCGCGCTCTTCTCGCTCATCTTCACGACCAGTTCGACGGCCTGGGCGACCCCGATCGAGGAGCCCTGCGAGATGCCGGCGTCGGACAGCGTGTCGCCGGGGAACGGCGAAGCGGTCAGACCGCGCTCGGAACGCAGCGTCGAAGTGCGCACGTGGTCGGCCACCTTGCGCCACAGCATGGGGAACGTGTCGCCGCCCTCGGCCCGGACCCGCACCACGGTGAACGGGGCGTCCGCGAACTCGGGGGCCATGGCGAGCAGCGAGGACTTGCCGCAGCCGGGCTCGCCGAAAACGACGAGCGTCTGGCCGGGAAGCTCGAGCGCGCGGATGAAGCCCTCGATGGCCTTGTGCCGTCCGGCGAAGAGGTCACGCCGGGAAACGGGCGCGGACGGGGTGATCAGTTGGTCCACTCGGCTGCGCAGCGACTGCTGCGTGCCGGCATGAACCGGAAGGATGGCGTGGTCGCTCATCGACCCCTCGATCGTTGGGACACATGCAGTGAAACTCGTGTCCACTTCCGGCGAGGGGTGCCGT
>JADLGX010000324.1 GCA_020849095.1 Candidatus Eiseniibacteriota bacterium | reverse complement strand
CGCTCGCCTCGGCCGCGGCCAGCGTGGACCCCGCGCTCTGGGTACCGAACGGTCGGGTCAACACACTCACGCGCGACGGCAACACGCTCTACCTGGGTGGGACCTTCTCGGTGGTCGGGCCGCAGACCGGCGGTGCCGTCCCGCTCGATCCGGCGACCGGCCAGGTGCTCGCGGGATTCGCGCCGGTGACGGGAACGGTGAACGCCGTCGTCGCGGACGGCGCCGGCGGCTGGTTCATCGGCGGCTCGTTCGACTCGGCAGGCGCGTATGCGCGCGCCGGGCTGGCGCACATTCGCGCCGACCTCAGCGTGGACCCCACATGGAATCCCGGCACGAACGGGAGTATCGCCGCGCTCGCGCTGGGCGACGGAGTGCTGTACGCGGGCGGCACGTTCTCGAATGCGGGCGGCAGCCCGCGCAGCCAGCTGGCCGCATTCACCGCGGCCACCGGCAACTTGCGTGGCGCCTGGAATCCCGGAGCGAACAGCAACGTGTACGCGCTCGCTTTCCGCAACGGCATCGTTTACGTGGGAGGACTGTTCAACTTCGCCGGTGGCCAGCCGCGCACGTTCGCCGCGGCGCTCGACACCGCGACCGGCGCGGCCACATCATGGAACCCCGCACCCAACGGCGCGGTGAACACCATCGCGTGCGCCGACTCCGTGGTGTACCTCGGCGGCGGTTTCACCACCGTGGCGGCCACCGCGCGCAATCGCGCCGCGGCGCTCGCCACCACCTCGGGAGCGCTCCTCCCCTGGAATCCCGCGGCGACGAGCACCGTCACCCGGTTGGTGGTGGACGACACGACCGTGTACGCGGGCGGCAACTTCTCGACGATCGGCGGCCAGGTTCGCAGCCGGCTCGCGGCGCTCAGCGCCACGACCGGACTGGCCACCTCGTGGAACCCGAGCATCGGACTGAACGGCGACGTGGCCGCCATTGTGCCGCTGGGCGATACGGTGTACGTAGGCGGTGCGTTCACCTCCTACACGTCGGGCACCACGCGCTACCGGCCGTACCTGGCCGCATTCGCGCGTGACACCGCCGTGCTGGCGGCGTGGAACCCCACCGCGGGCGGAAGCGTGGTCGCGCTCGCCGCATCCGGCTCCACACTGTACGCCGGCGGGTTCTTCCTCAGCGTGGGCGGCGTGCGCCGCACCAACATGGCGGCGCTCGACCTGGCCACCGGACGGGCGACCGCGTTTCGCCCCGATCCGGATGGCGCGGTGAACGCGATCGTGACCGCCAACGGAAACGTGTACGCGGCCGGATCGTTTCTCGCGGTGGGCAGCCCCTTCACGTTGCGATCGAACCTCGCCGCCTTCTCACCCGATTCGGGGCAGGTGCTGCCATGGAATCCCGGCGGTGGCGGCACGGTGAGCGCGCTGGCCACCGACGGCACCACGCTGTACGCGGGCGGCAACTTCACCTCGCTCGGCGGCCAGACGCGCACGAGGCTCGCGGCGGTGGACCTTGCGAGCGGAGCTCTACTGCCCTGGAACCCCGTCGCCAACAGCGGAGTGAGCACGCTCGCGCTCTCCGGAGGCGTCGTGTACGCGGGCGGCAGCTTCTCCACGGTGGGTGGCGCGCCGCGCCCGTACCTCGCGGGAATCGACGCGGTGACGGGTCTCGCAACCGCGTTCACCCCGAACGCCGGCGGAAGCGTGAGCACGATCGTGGTCACCGGTGGTGTGTTGTACGCAGGCGGATTCTTCTCGACCATGGGCGGGCAGCCGCGCTCCATGCTCGCGGCATTCGACGCCACGACCGGCGCACTGAGCAGCTGGAATCCCGGCGCGAACAACGGCGTCAATGCCATGCGTCTGAACGGCACGACGCTGTACGTGGCAGGCGGTTTCACGACGATCTCCGGCGCTCCGCGCACCATGCTGGCGAGCCTCGACCTGGCCACTGGGGCGGCGACTCCGTGGACCGCGAACGTGTCCGGTCTCAGCGTGACCTCGCTCTCGATCGGACCGGGGGCCGTGTACGCGGGCGGCGACTTTTCCACCGTGGGCGGAGTGAGGCGCCGGAATCTGGTGGGAGTGCGCGATTCGGCGCTGCTGGCCGACACCGGCGGCCCGTCGCGAGCCGGCGCCGTCGCGACGCTGCAGCCGGCGTGGCCGTCTCCCACCCGCGAGGGGGCCATGCTGCGCTTTTCCCTCCCGCGAGCAGGCACCGTCCACCTGTCACTGTTCGACGTGAGCGGGCGATGCGTGCGGCGAGTGGTGGACGGCGAACTCATGGAGGCGGGCGCGCATGAAGCCCAGGTGACGGCACGGTCGCTTCCGCCCGGCGTCTACATGGCCGAACTGCGGCACGCCGGTTCGCGGGTGAGCCGAAAACTCGTGGTGACCCGGTAGCGCTACGCCCCGATCCACCTCGCCAGCCACGCGTGCACTTCGTGGTTCCACAGCAGCGAGTTCTTCGGCTTGAGCACCCAGTGGTTTTCGTCCGGAAAGTAGACCAGCCGCGCGGGCACGCCCTTGGCCTTGAGCATGCCGTAGATGAGCAGCCCCTGGCCCACGGGCACGCGGTAGTCGCGCTCGCCATGCACCACGAGCATCGGCGTGTTCATGCCGGCCGCGAAGCGGATGGGCGACCAGCGGTCCTGCTTCTCGATTCCCTCCCACGCCTCGCCGCCCGCGGCCTCGCCGCGGCCCTGCGTGACGTCGGAGGCGTACTGGCCCGTCAGGTCGCAGACGCCCGCGTGATTGACGATGCAGCGGAAGCGGTCGGTGTGCCCGCTGATCCAGCTGACCATGTAGCCGCCGTAGCTGCCGCCCGCGACCGCCATGCGCTTCTCGTCCACGAAACCCAGCGCGATCAGCTCGTCGGTGGCCTTCATGATGTCCTCGAACGGCCGCGCCGCCCATTCGCCCTGGATGCGCTTGGCGAAGTCCTGCCCCCACGACGTCGAGCCCTGGAAGTTGACCACCGCCGTCACGTACCCCGGCGCGGCGAACATCTGCGCGTTCCAGCGGGCGTGGAACTGGT
>JADLGX010000323.1 GCA_020849095.1 Candidatus Eiseniibacteriota bacterium | reverse complement strand
TCTGCCGGGCGACGCGCACCTCGTTGCGAAAGCGCGCCAGTTCGCGCGGCTCGGTGGCGACGCCGGGAGGGAGGAACTTGAGCGCGACCGACTGCCCCAGTTCGAGGTCGTCGGCGCGGTAGACCTCACCCATGCCACCGCGGCCGAGCAGCGCCACGATGCGGTAGCGCGTGCCGAGCCGCGTGCCGGGATCGAAGCGGCCGTGCTCGGACGTCGGCGACGCGACAGGCGCGGGCGAGTCCGGGCCCGACGTGCGCGTCAGGTCCTGCGTTTCGGCGACGGGCTTGGCGGCCGCGGGTGCCGCGGGAACGGCCGCCAGCGCCGTGGGCGCGGGAGGGGCGAGGGTCGCGGCCCCGCAGGCGGGGCAGAAGCGCGACGTGTCCGGGAGCGCCTGGGCGCACTGCGAGCAATAAGGCATGCGGGGCACCATAGAGAATGCCCGCACGGGACTCCATGACGAATTGCGAGTGCGCGTTCGCATCCGGAGCGGGCGCCACGCCCCTCATTTTCCCCGTATGTCGCCCCGCGCCCCGCTGCTACCTTGCCGGTCCGATCCTTTCCTCCTCCCCGGGGATTCCGACGCATGCTCGAAGCCGGCAAGAAGCTCGGTCCGTACGAAATCGTCTCTCCCCTCGGCGCCGGTGGCATGGGCGAGGTGTATCGCGCGCGTGACGGCCGGCTGGGCCGCGACGTGGCGATCAAGGTGCTGCCGCAGCACCTGTCGGCCGACCCCGAGGTGCGCGCGCGCTTCGAGCGCGAGGCGCGCACGGTGTCGGGGCTCAATCACCCCAACATCTGCACGCTGTTCGACGTGGGGCGAGAAGGCGAGATCGACTTTCTCGTGCTGGAGCTGATCGAGGGCGAGACGCTGTCCGAGCGCCTGCGCAAGGGGCCGCTCTCCACCGCGGAGCTGGTGCGCTTCGGCGTGCAGGTGGCCGACGCGCTCGACCGCGCGCATCGCGCCGGCGTCATTCACCGCGACCTCAAGCCCGGCAACGTCATGATCACGCGCAGCGGCGCCAAGCTGATGGACTTCGGGCTGGCGCGCGCCACGGGCATGGCCGGCGCGACCGGCAGCGGCGCGAGCATGGCGGCGCTGACCCAGTCGCCGACCGTGGCGCACGCGCTGACGGCAGAGGGCACGATCATCGGCACCTTCCAGTACATGTCGCCCGAGCAGCTGGAGGGGCGCGACGCCGACACGCGCAGCGACATCTGGGCGTTCGGCTGCCTGCTCTACGAAATGGCGACGGGCCGGCGCGCGTTCGAGGGGCGCAGCCAGGCGTCGCTCATCGCCGCCATCCTCGAGCGCGAACCCGCTCCCGTGGCGGACGTGCCGTCGGGTTCCAGCACGCCGGGCGCGCCGCCGATCGGCCTCGACCGCTTGATTCGCGCGTGCCTGGTGAAGGACCCCGAGGAGCGCCTGCAGACGGCGCACGATGCCAAGCTGCAGTTGCAGTGGGTGGCGGAGAGCGCCGGCATGTCGAGCGTGAGCGTGGCACAGGGCGGGCCGGCCCCGGCCGCGCCGGCCCGGCGCGCGGACGTCCGGCTGCCGTGGGCGATCGCCGCCGTGGCGCTGGTGGCGGCCGGGGGTTTCGCCGCCTACGCATGGCCGCGGCTGAACGCGCCGCGGCCCGCATACCGCTTCAACCCCGACACCGACCCGCCCGGTTCGGTCGAGTCGTTCTGGCCGCGGCTGTCGCCCGACGGCCGCATGCTCGCGTTCCAGGCGACCGACTCCTCCGGAGCGCGCCGGGCGTGGGTGCTGAACCTGAACGAGACCGTTCCGCGCCCGATCCCCGCCACCGAAGGGCTGCAGCGCTGCTACTGGTCGCCCGACAGCCGGGAGATCGTGTTCGTGGCCGGCGCCAAGATCCAGCGCGTGCCGGTCGCGGGCGGCACGCCGGCAATCATCTGCCCGGCGCCGAATGGCGCGGACCTGAGCTGGGGAAGCAAAGGACAGGTCCTGCTCGACGGGCGGTTCGACGATTCCATCCGCGTGGTGCCCGCGGCCGGCGGCGAGTTGCGCCCCGCCACTCGCATCGATCGGCTCGCGGGGGAGAGGGGTAGCGCGTGGCCCAGCTTCCTTCCCGACGGCGAGCACTTCCTGTTCATCGGGATCCTCGGGAGCGGCAATGGCGGGAACATCCGGCTGGGCAAGCTCGGCTCGCTCGAATCCAAGGCGCTCGGTGTCTCGGATGGCCGCGTCGAGTACGCGCCCGGGGGCTGGCTGCTCTTCGTGAAGGGGCCGGCGCTCGTCGCCCAGAAGCTCGACCTCGGCGCCCGCAAGCTCACCGGACAGCCGATCACGATCATCGACGACCTGCGGCTCGGCAACGCCTCGGGGCATTTCTCCCCCTCGCTCACCGGAGCGCTGGCGTTCGCGCGCGGCGAGGCCCAGGAGGGCACCGAACTCCACCGCGCGAATCGCAAGGGAGAGCTCGAAGCCGCCGTGCTCGTGTCCGGTACCGTCGCCAACCCGAGACTCTCGCCCGATGGCCGGCGCCTGCTCTACGAGCGTGGCGCCCCGGGCACCAACCCGTGGGGCGACGTCCACGTGTACGACCTCGCTCGAAACACGGACACCCGCCTGACGTTCACCAACGGTCTCGCGCTGAGCGCCCACTGGTCGCCCGACGGCCGCCGCTTCGCCTATACGTCCGAGAACCAGGCGACCGGGCGCTCCGTGCTGATGATCGGGTCCGCCGACGGGCTCGGGAGCGCGGACTCGATCCCGGTTCCGTCCGGAACTTTCCACCTGAGCCAGTGGGCGCAGGCCGGGTCCCGCCTCGTGGGCTTCACCCTGCCCACCCCGTACGTGGTGATGGTGGCCACCGACGGGACGGAGCGTGCGATTCAGACTCCGCTCGACACCACGACGGTCATGGCGCAGCCCGTGATCTCCCCGGACGGCCGGTTCATCGCCACCGTGCAGGGAACCAACACCGCCTACCACGTGTTCGTGAACAGCCTCGAGGGCTCGCCGGGCCGCTGGCAGATCACTCCCATGGTCGCGGGACGGCCCCGGTGGACCAAGGGGGGACGTGAACTCGTGTTCGAGACGGCCGACGGCCGGCTGATGGCGGTGGCGATCGACACCAGCCGGGGCTTCGAGGCGGGGGTTCCCGAGCCGCTGTTCTCCCTGCCGAGGCCTTC
This sequence comes from Candidatus Eiseniibacteriota bacterium, assembly GCA_020849095.1. Taxonomy (GTDB): domain Bacteria; phylum Eisenbacteria; class RBG-16-71-46; order RBG-16-71-46; family RBG-16-71-46; genus CAIXRL01. The sequence goes on along the minus strand of JADLGX010000323.1, from coordinate 14,305 downwards.
GAGGAGCATCGACCTCGCCTCGTGGGCTTGCGACGATCAGGGCGAGCGCTTCATCGTCTCCTCGGATCCGATGAGCCGTGCCGCCAAGCGCGCCTTCGAGGTGGCGACGGACTTCTCGCAGCTGGTCAACCGCAAGTAGCGCCCCGAAGGGAATGCGAGTCCCACGCCCGGGGCTCGCATCCGAGCGAAAGCCGTGAGCGCGAGTGGTCGAAACCACTCCCGGACGCGACATTGTTCTCCCGCAGGGGACAATCTCCTCCCGCGCGTGCCCGGCCCCGGCACTTCGTGCTATTTTGCGCGCCCATCCGCACCCCGCCAACCGCTCGAGCCCGCGCCAATCGCGGCCCAAACGCGTTGACCACCGAGGAAACCCATGTCGCGCCGTCTTGATTTCGTCCTGCGCTCCAATGCCGACTTCATTGACGAACAGTACGTCCGCTGGCAGGCGGACCCGGCATCCGTGAGCGAGGACTGGGCCCTGTTCTTCGCCGGGGTCGAGTTGGGCTCTCGCGAGGAAACGCCGCGCGGCGCGGCGGCTGCCGCCCACGCCGACGGCGGCGTCTACAGCCTCGTTCACGCCTACCGCGAGTTCGGCCACCTGATCGCCGACCTGGACCCGCTGGGCGAGCGCCAGGCCAGCCACCCCCTGCTCGAACTGGCCAACTTCGGGCTGGCGGAGGGCGACCTCGACCGCGAGGTGGAACCCGTGCCCTTCAAGGGCGAGTTCCGCGGCACGCTGCGGCAGCTCATCGAGCGCCTGCGCGAGACCTACTGCGGCACGCTGACGGTCGAGTACATGGACATCTCCGACCGCGAACAGCGCGAGTGGCTGGCCGACCAGGTCGAGCGCACGCGCCCGCGCGCGACGCTGCCCACCGCCGAGCGCGTGCGCGTGCTGCGCTCGCTGCTGGCCTCGGACGGCTTCGAACAGTTCCTGCACGCGCGCTACACGGGACAGAAGCGCTTCTCGCTCGAAGGCGGCGCCAGCCTGATTCCGATGACCGAGACGCTCGTGCTCGAGTCGGCCATGCTCGGGGTGGAGCAGCTGCAGATCGGCATGCCGCACCGGGGGCGGCTCAACTTCCTCGCCAACATCATGAAGAAGCCGCTCGAGAAGATCTTCAGCGGCTTCGAGTCCAGCTTCGCTCCCGAGGACGTGCAGGGGCACGGCGACGTGAAGTACCACCTCGGGTACTCCTCCTCGCAGACGCTGCCCGACGGGCGCACCACCTACCTGAGCCTGCACTACAACCCGAGCCACCTGGAGTTCGTGAACTCGGTGGTGCTGGGCTCGCTGCGCGCGCGCCAGGAAGCGGCCGGCGACCACACGCGCGACCGCGGCGTGCCGGTGCTCATCCACGGTGACGCGGCGTTCGCGGGGGAGGGCATCGTGTCCGAAACGCTGGCGCTGTCGCAGCTGCCGGCCTACGTCACGGGCGGCACGATCCACATCATCGTGAACAACCAGGTGGGTTTCACCACGTCGCCGCACCATTCGCGCTCGACGCGCTATCCCACCACCATCGCGCGCGCCGTGGACGTCCCCGTGATCCATGTGAACGGCGACGACCCCGAAGCCTGCGTGCGGGCCATGAGCATCGCGCTGGACTACCGCATGAAGTTCAAGCGCGACGTGTTCATCGATCTGGTGTGCTACCGCAAGCACGGGCACAACGAGATGGACGATCCCACGTTCACGCAGCCGGTCATGTACAAGAAGATCGCCGCGCACGTGCCCGCCTCGCGCCGCTACGCCGAGCGGCTCGTGGCCGAAGGCGCGCTCGATGCCGCCGCGCTCGAGAAGATCGAGACCGAGATCGACGCCGCGTTCCGCGCCGCGCACCGCAAGGCCGCCAGCGACAGCGAGACCGAATCGCGCCACGCGCCGAGCGGGCTGTGGCGCGGGCTGGAGTGGGCGGGCGAGGACTGGAGCGCGGTCACGGCCGTGAGCCGCGCCACTCTCGAAGACGTGCTGCACGGCATCACGAAGCTGCCCGAAACGTTTCACCCGCATCGCAAGATCGTGCAGCTGGCCACCGACCGCCGGAAGATGTTCCTCGAGAACCGCATCGACTGGTCTCTGGGAGAAACCCTGGCCTATGGCACCCTCTTGCTGGAGGGGCGCAACGTGCGGCTGACCGGCCAAGACGCCGGGCGCGGCACGTTCACGCACCGGCACGCGGCGCTGCACGACATGGAGACCGGCATGATTCACGTGCCGCTCGCCCACCTCACGGCCGAGCAGGGGCGGTTCGAGGTCGTGGACACCATGCTGAGCGAGGCCGCCGTGCTGGGGTTCGAGTACGGCTACAGCACCACGGACCCGAACACGCTGACCATCTGGGAGGCGCAGTTCGGCGACTTCGCCAACGTGGCGCAGGTGTACACGGACCAGTTCATCGCGAGCGGCGAGACCAAGTGGGGGCGCATGTCCGGTCTCACGCTGCTGCTGCCGCACGGCTACGAGGGCCAGGGCCCCGAGCATTCGAGCGCGCGCCTCGAGCGGTTCCTGGAGCTGTGCGCCGACGGCAACATGCAGGTGTGCAACCTGACGACTCCCGCGCAGCTCTTTCACGCCATGCGCCGCCAGCTGCACCGCCGGTTCCGCAAGCCGCTCGTCATCATGGCGCCCAAGAGCCTGCTGCGTCACAAGGCGGCCGTTTCGACCGTGGCCGAGTTCGAGAAGGGCGCGTTCCAGCCGCTCATCGGCGATCCCGCGGCGGATGCCTCCAAGGTGAAGCGCGTGCTGTTCGTGAGCGGCAAGTTCTACTACTCGCTGCTCGAGGCGCGCGCGGCAGCGAACGCCGTCGACACGGCGATCGTGCGCATGGAGCAGATGTATCCGTTCCCGGGCGCCGAGGTGGCCGCCGAACTGGAGCGCTTCGCCGGGGCGAAGGACGTGTGCTGGGTGCAGGAGGAGCCGGAGAACATGGGAGCGTGGCGCCACCTGCGCCACCGCATCGAGGGCGTGCTGCCCGAGCGCGCGCGGCTGCGCGTGGCGGCGCGGCAGGACGCCTCGACTCCCGCCAGCGGCTTCTACGGCATGCACCAGCAGCAGGAACAGGCCCTGATCGCCGACGCGTTCGGGCAGGGAGAAACGGGATCCGGGCGCGCCGGCCGCAAGGGCGCCGCTCGCGGAGGGAGCCGATGAGCACCGACACGATCGCGATCAAGGTCCCGCGCCTCGCCGAGTCCATCTCGGAGGCGGTGCTGGTGGAATGGCTCAAGGCGGACGGCGAAGCGGTCAAGCTCGACGAGCCGGTCGCGACGCTCGAGACGGACAAGGCCGCAGTGGAGATCGTGGCGCCGTCGGCCGGAGTGCTGAAGCACGCGCGCAAGGTGAACGAGACCGTGCTGGTGGGCGACCTGCTGGCCAGCGTGGACCCTGCCGGGGTCGCGGGCGCCGCGCCCGCCGCTCCGGCCACGGCTGCCGGCTCCGCCGCCGCTCCTCATCTGTCGCCGGCGGTCCGCCGCATCGTGGCCGAGAGCGGCGTGGATCCCGCCGCGGTCGCCGCCACCGGCAAGGGCGGACGGCTGCTCAAGGAGGACGTGGCGCGCCATCTGGAGGCACCGGCTGCCGCCGCCGCGCCGGCGCCCGCCGCGCCGGCTCCCGCGAGCATCGATCCGTTCGAAGACGAGCCCGGCGCGGGCGAGCGCGTGCAGCCCATGAGCCGCATCCGCCTGCGCATCGCCGAGCGTCTGGTGCAGGCGCAGCACACGGCCGCGATCCTCACCACGTTCAACGAGATCGACATGTCGCGCGTCATGGAGACGCGCGCGCGATTCAAGGACGCGTTCGAGAAGAAGCACGGCGCCCGGCTCGGGTTCATGAGCTTCTTCGCGCGGGCCTGCGTGCAGGCGCTGGAGGACGTGCCGGCGGTGAACGCGGAGATCCGCGGCACCGACATGGTGTTCCACGATCACGTCCACCTGGGCATCGCGGCCAGCACGCCGCGCGGGCTGGTGGTGCCGGTCGTGCGCCACGCCGAGCGGCTCGACTTCGCCGGGCTCGAGCGCGAGATCGCGCGTCTCGCGGGCCGCGGGCGAGACGGGCTGCTCTCCCCGCAGGAGCTCTCCGGCGGCACGTTCACGATCACCAACGGCGGCGTGTTCGGCTCCCTGCTGTCCACGCCCATCCTGAACCCGCCCCAGAGCGGCATCCTGGGCATGCACAAGATCGAGAAGCGCGCCGTCGTCGTGGACGACCAGGTGGTGGTCCGTCCCATGATGTACGTGGCGCTTTCCTACGACCATCGCCTGATCGACGGTGAGCAGGCCGTGACGTTCCTCGTGCGCGTGAAGGAGCGGCTCGAGGATCCCGAGCGGCTCCTGCTCGTCGTCTGACCTCACTCATTCGGAGCGCATCATGACCGACGTGGTCCACGACCTGATCGTCATCGGCGCCGGCCCCGGCGGCTACGTGGCCGCGATCCGCGCCGCGCAGCTGGGGCTGAAGACCGCCTGCATCGAGAAGTACCCGACGCTCGGCGGCACATGCCTGAACGTGGGGTGCATTCCCAGCAAGGCGCTGCTCGATTCGAGCGAGCACTTCGATCTCGCGCGGCACGGGTTCGCCGCGCACGGCATCAAGGCCACGGTCGAGCTCGACCTGGCCGAGATGATGAAGCGCAAGGACGGTGTCGTTCGCGACCTCACGCGCGGCATCGAGGGGCTCTTCAAGAAGAACGGCATCGAGCGCGTGACGGGAACGGCGCGCATCGTGTCGGCCGGCGTGGTCGAGGTGAGCGGACCGGACGGCGTGCGCACCCTGCAGGCCAAGCGGATCCTGATCGCGACGGGCAGCAAGCCCGCGTCGCTGCCGGGCATCGCGTTCGACGGCCGCCGCATCGTGCACTCGACCCACGCGCTGTCGCTGGGCGAAGTGCCGAAAAAGCTGATCGTGATCGGGGCGGGCGCCATCGGGCTCGAACTGGGCTCGGTGTGGCGGCGGCTCGGCAGCGAGGTGCTCGTGCTGGAGTATCTCGACCGCATCGTGCCGGGCTCCGACGTGGGTACGGCCCGGCTGCTGCAACGCGCGCTCGAGAAGCAGGGCATGAAGTTCCGCTTCGGCGTGTCGGCGGCTTCCGCCCGCGTCGAGGGCGAAGAGGTGGTGGTGGACGTGGCGCCGGCCGCGGGAGGGGAGCCCGAGGCTCTCCGCTGCGACGTGCTGCTGGTGGCCGTGGGACGCAGGCCCTATACCGAGGGGCTCGGCGCCGCCGAGGCGGGCGTCCGCATGGACACGCGCGGGCGTATCGAGGTGGACGCGCACTGGCAGTCGAGCGTGCCCGGCATCTACGCCATCGGGGACGTGATCGCCGGCCCGATGCTGGCGCACAAGGCCGAGGAGGAGGGCGTCGCCTGCGTCGAGTGCATGGCGGGCCGGCCCGGCCACGTCGAGTACGGCTGTGTCCCCGGCGTGGTCTACACCTGGCCCGAAATGGCGTCGGTGGGACTGTCCGAGGAGGATGCCAAGGCGGCGGGCCGCGAGGTGGTGGTGGGCACGTTCCCCTTCCTCGCGAACGGCCGCGCCAAGGCCATGGGCGAGCGCGACGGCCACGTGAAGATCATCGCCGACGCCAAGACCGACCGCATCCTGGGCGCCCATATCGTGGGTCCGCGCGCGAGCGACCTGATCGCCGAACTGGTGCTGGCCCTGGAGATGGGGGCGAGCGCCGAGGACGTGGCGCGCTCGTTCCACGCCCACCCTACGCTGCCGGAGGCGGTGAAGGAGGCCGCGCTGGCCGTGGCCGGGCGCGCCATTCATATGTAGGAAATCCCCCGAATCGCCGCGGCCGGAGGGCGCATCCGACCTTCACCCGTCATGGGTATGGGGCATTTCCCCCCGCCGGATAGCAGCTGCGAGGAACCTTGCAAGAATTTCCTTGCGGACCGCCGCGGGGGCAATGCTAGAGTTGACTCTGTTGAAGTGAAGTGTGAGCCGTAGCCTGCGCGCCCTGCTGTTCCCCCCTTGCTGCGCAGGCCACTGGTGGCACGGCTGCCCCGGTGTATCCCCGATTCGACAGCTATTGGATTGCTCCCGAGGAGACTCACCGATGAGGTGGATTGTTCCCGCTGTGCTCGCTGTATCCGCCTGTGTCGCGCCCCTGTGCGCGCCCCAGGCCCATGCGGCCTCGCCCGTCACGATCGCTTTCGGCACGACCTGGGACTCTCCCAGCCAGAGCCTCCAGCACATCGTGGACAGCTACATCGGCGTCCCCGGCGCGATCAATATCCAGACCGACTACATGGGCGCGCACGCCATGGACCTCGACCCGTGGTTCTGGGTCGGCCGTGAGATTCCCGCCCTGCTGATCACCGAGGTCGCGGGCAATGCGAACCGCAACGAGCTCGGCTGGTACAAGGAGACGGGGTCCAAGCCGGTCGTCGACGGCGTGGACGACGGCATGGTGTTCACCGGCACGCAGGGCTCCGGCGCGAACGTGCTGATCACGTTCCCCTCGGGCCTGACCAAGTTCGGTTTCTACATGAACCCGAACGGTCCGCTGGCCGCCCCGAACGCTCCCGAGCCCGAGCTGTTCTTCACGAACCGTTTCTACAACGACAAGGGGCCGTCCGGCACCGCGCTGCATACGCCCTTCAACGGCGACGCGCAGGCTCTGGTGTTCGACGTGTCGCAGTGGAAGGGTCCCAACACGTGGCTCGTCTGCTTCGAGGACGTGGACTCCGGCGCTCCGGTGACCTCGTGCTGCTCCGGCACGGACAACGATTTCAACGACCTCGTCTTCGAAGTGACCGCCCTGGGCGCCACGCCCGCGAAGACGCTGACGTTCGGCCAGATCAAGACTCGCTCCGGCCGCTAGCAGTCCAGGAGCCCCTTGCCCGAATCGCAGGGCGCCCGGCACCCGCCGGGCGCCCTCTTCAGTTGACGCCTTCGCCCTCCTTCCTCATCTTGCGCGCGATGCCTACCCTGAACCTCGGTGACTGGACTCTTCGGACGATCGAATCGGGCGCTCTCTGGCTGGACGGAGGCGCCATGTTCGGCTCGGTGCCGCGGCCGCTCTGGAGCAAGCTCAACCCGCCGGACGATCGCAACCGGATCCGGCTCGCCATGCGCTGCCTGCTGCTCGAAGGGCACGGCCGGCGCGTGCTGGTCGACGTGGGGCTCGGCGACAAGAACGACGCCAAGTTCCGCGAGATCTTCCGCGTGGAGGACGAACCCACTCTCGAGACCTCGCTGGAGGCCGCGGGCTGTCCGATCGGGAACGTCACCGACGTGCTGCTGACCCATCTGCACTTCGACCACGCGGGCGGCTCCACCGTGCGCGCGGGGGAGAGCCTGGTCCCGCGCGTGCCCAACGCCCGCTACTACGTGCAGAAGCGCAACTGGGAGAACGCCCACGCGCCCAACCCGCGCGAGCGCGCCTCGTACCTGCGCGAGAACTTCGACCCGCTGGCCGATCAGGGCGTGCTCGAGTTCTGGGACGGCGCCGGCAGCCCGTGGCCGGGTGTCAGCGTGATTCCGGCCGAGGGGCACACGCGCGGCCAGCAGCTGGTGCGCATCGAGGGCGGCGGAACGGTCGTGTACTACGTCGCCGACCTCATTCCCACGACCTCGCACGTCCGCATCCCGTTCGTGATGGGCTACGACATCGCGGCCATCGAGACCATGGCCGAGAAGCGGGCGTTGCTCGAGCGCGCGGCGGCCGAAAACGCCTGGGTGTGCCTGGAGCACGACCCGCTCACCGCCTTCGCGCGCCCGGTCGCCGAGGGACACGACTTCGCGTGGGGCGATCGCATCGCCGCGACGCCCACGAGCTGACCCGAACCCCCCATTCGAGGAGCACCGATGTTCCATCAGTTGTTCGCCGCCTGGATGCAGCTGACCCGCGACTGGGGCTACCCGGGCGTGTTCCTCTTCATGGCGATCGAGTCCACGGTCTTTCCGCTGCCCAGCGAAGTCGTCGTTCCTCCCGCCGCCTACTGGGCGCAACAGGGGCACCTGTCGTTCTGGGGAGTGGTGCTGGCCTCGACGTTCGGCTCGTGGTTCGGCTCGGCCATCTCGTACGCCGTCGCGCGCCGGCTCGGCCGGCCGCTGATCCTCAAGTACGGCAAGTACCTGTTCGTGCCCGAAAAGAAGTGGCTGCTCGCCGAGGAGTGGATCAACCGCTTCTCCGTCGGCGGCGTGTTCTTCGCGCGGTTGCTCCCGGTGGTGCGTCACCTGGTGTCGCTGCCGGCCGGCGCCGCGCGCATGGACTTCAAGGCGTTCTCGCTCGCCACGCTGACCGGCTCGTTCCTGTGGTCCTGGGTGCTTGCGTGGTTCGGCGCCGAGGTGCTGGGCAGCCAGCCGCGCCTGCTCGAGGATCCGGAGGCGCTCGTGCACGCGCTCAAGGCCAAGCTCGCGCTGGTGTTCGTGGCGGCGGCCGTCATGCTGGTTCTGTACATCGCGGTCATGATGTTCGGGCGCAAGGCCGCCCACGAGACGGCGAAGCCTTGACGCCGGGCGGCGCGCGAGGCCTGGCCGTCGCGGCCGTGCTGCTGGCGGCCGGCGTTTCGGTGGCGGAAGCGGCGCAGGTGACGTTCGTGGTCACCGCGCCGGCCGGCACGCCGGAGACGGCCACGCTGCACGTGAGCGGGGACCGCGCCGAACTGGGCTCGTGGAGCGGCACGGGATTCGCGCTGCGCTTCGCGGGCAGCGGGCGCTGGGCCGGGACGCTCGAGCTTCCCGAGGGCGCCGCGTTCGAGTACAAGCTCACACGCGGCAGTTGGGAGACGGTCGAGAAGGACGCGCAGGGCGGCGAGCTGGGCAATCGCGGCGCCGTCGCGCGCGATGGCGACACGCTGAACGTGGCCGTGGCCGCCTGGCGCGACCGGACCGCGCGCGCCACTCCGCGCGCCCACACGCTGCTCGGCGAGTTCCGGCGCCACGACGCGTTTCCCTCGAAGCACGCGGGCGCGCGCGACGTGGTGGTCTGGCTGCCGCCCGGGTACGAGGCGAACACGGCCCGGCGCTATCCGGTGATCTACTTTCACGACGGCCAGAACGTGTTCGATGGCGCCACCAGTTTCATCCCGGGGCAGGAGTGGCGCGCCGACGAGGCCGCCGACTCGCTCATCCGCAACCGCCGCGTGCCGCCGTTTCTCATGGTGGCCGTCGCCAATACCGCGAAGCGCATGAGCGAGTACACGCGGGTGCCCGACGAGCGTCACGGAGGGGGCGGGCAGGCGGCGTACGACCGGTTCCTGCTCGAGGAACTCCAGCCGTTCATCGACGCGACCTACCGCACCCGGCCGGGCGCCACGAGCACGGGCATCGTGGGCTCGTCGCTGGGCGGACTCGCGGCAATCTCGCTGGGGCTGTCGCACCCGGACCGGTTCGGTCTGGTGGGTTGCGTGTCGCCGTCGGTGTGGTGGGGCAAAGGCGAGGTCGTCCGGTTCGTGCAGTCGGGCCAGGGACATCCCGTGCGGCTGTGGCTCGACATGGGCACCGCGGAGGGGCGCGCCGCCATGCCCGAATCGGACGAGAACGTTCTCGGAGCGCGCGCGCTGCGTGACGCCTGCCTCGCGCGCGGCTGGCGGGAGGGCGCGGACTTCCGCTATCACGAGGCGGCCGGCGCGGGGCACAACGAGCGCGCGTGGGCGCAGCGCCTGCCGCAGATCCTCGAGTTTCTCCTGCAGGCGCCGGCGCGCTGAAAAGGTGTTACATGGCGCGGCATTCCGGCGACCCTCCCGGGGGCGCGCCGGGGTTGCCAGCGATCGCGCCACTGGGCTACGGTCGCCGCACTTCTTTCCCCATCCGCATTCCCTTCCTGCCGGAAAGTGCGCTCATGCCCTCCGTCGAACTCTCGAAACTCGGCAAGGTGTATGGCCGCGGCCAGAAGGCCGTGGACAGCGTGAACCTCCACATCCGCGACGGCGAGTTCCTCGTGCTCGTCGGTCCGTCGGGCTGTGGCAAGTCGACCGTCCTGCGCATGGTGGCCGGGCTCGAGGAGATCTCCGAGGGCCAGGTCAAGATCGGCGAGCGCGTCGTCAACGACGTGGCGCCCAAGGACCGTGACGTGGCCATGGTGTTCCAGAACTACGCGCTCTATCCGCACATGAGCGTGTTCGACAACATGGCGTTCGGCCTGCGCCGCCGCAAGGCGTCCGAGGCCGAGGTGCAGCAGAAGGTGAACGAGACGGCCGAGGTGCTGGGCCTGACCACCTACCTGCAGCGCCGTCCCAAGGAACTGTCGGGCGGCGAACGCCAGCGTGTCGCGCTCGGGCGGGCCATGGTGCGCAAGCCCCAGGTGTTCCTGTTCGACGAGCCGCTCTCGAACCTCGACGCCAAGCTGCGGGTGCAGATGCGCGCCGAGATCAAGCGCCTGCATCAGCGCGTCGGCGCCACGATGATCTACGTGACGCACGACCAGGTCGAGGCCATGACGCTGGGCGACCGCATCGCCGTCATGCGCAAGGGCATCCTGCAGCAGTGCGCCGATCCCTACACGCTCTACACCGCGCCTGCCAACTCGTTCGTGGCCGGGTTCATCGGCAGCCCGCCGATCAACTTCTTCTCCGCCACCGTGGCCGCCGACGGCGCTTCGCTGGACGCGAGCGGCGTGGCGATTCCCCTGTCCGAGTCGCAGCGCGCCGCGGTTTCCGCGCTCAAGGGCAAGCCGGTCCAGGTGGGCATCCGCCCCGAGGACCTCACGCTCGAGCCCTGCGCCGGGGCGATGATCCCGGCCACGTGCGAGGTGCGCGAGCCGCTGGGCAACGAGACCATGGTGCACTGGAAGAGCCCGGTGGGGGACATCGTCTCGCGCGTGCCCGGCCAGGTGGCGCCCGAGGTGGGGGCGAAGGCGTCGCTCCACTTCCTGCTCGAGAAGCTGCACCTGTTCGATCCCTCGACCGACCTGTCGCTGGCCGCGGTGCCCGTCACCGCCTGATCCCGGCCGGACCCGAAACGCCGAAGGCCCCGTCGATGCCGACCGACGGGGCCTTCGGTTTATTTCGAGCGGGAAGCCCGCGGCCTCCGGCCGCGTTTCGCGCTACTTCGTGATCTTGAAGATCCGGCCCGACTCGGGCGCCATCTGCAGCGTGGCCGTACCCGTCCAGACCTGGGCCGCGCCGCCGTCCATGGCGTCCGCCGCCGTCACCTTGCCGCCCCACGGGGACAGGTCGAGCGACACCGGCATCGCCTGGCGCCCGGCGTTGATCGCGACCAGGAACTCCTCACCGTTTCCGATGCGCGAGTAGAGGTAGGTCATGCCCTCGGCCTTGCGCGTCACGAACTCGCCCGCCCGCAGCGCGGGATGGGCCGCCCGCAGGTTGCCGAGCTTCGTGTACCACGTGTGCATGGCGACGCGCTTGGGATCCTTCTCCCAGTCCCAGATCATCGGACGGCGGCAGTCGGGGTCGCGCTGGCCTTCCATGGCGATCTCGTCGCCGTAGTAGATGGTGGGCGCGCCCACGTACGTCATCTGGAACAGCGACGCCAGCATGAGACGGTTGACGTTGCCGCCCACCTGCGTGAGGTAGCGCACCGTGTCGTGGCTGTCGATCAGGTTCATCTGCACTTCGACGGCCTGCGGGGGATAGGTCAGGCGGCCGCCCGCGAGCGAGGCGTCGAACTCCGCCGCCGTGCCCTGGCCCTGGCCCAGGAACTTGAGCACGGGGTCGCGGAAGAACGCGTAGTTCATGACGGCGTCGTAGACGCCGGGGCGCACGTACTCCGAAGCGTTGCCCCACAGCTCGCCCACGATGTAGGCGTCCGGCTTGACGCTCTTGACGCGCTGGTTGAAGAGCTTCCAGAACCAGAACGGCACCTCGCCGGGAACGTCCAGGCGGACGCCGTCCACGTCGGCGGTCTTGAGCCAGTACTCGGTCGAGTCGAGCAGGTACTTGACCAGCCCGATGTTGGGCTGCGCGTCCTTGACGTCCTTGATCGGGATCTCGGCCTTGTCGTCGCGCGACAGGTCGAAGTTCAGGTCGGGCAGGTCGCCGAAGTTCCACCAGCACGCGTAGTAGTCCGACGGCTTCCACGGCGCGGTCGGAGACGGCCAGCCGGCCGGCAGCGGATGGCGGCGGATCTCGAACCACTTCCAGTACGGGCTGCTCTCGCCGTTGGTGACGGCGTCACGGAACGCGTAGTTCGAGTTGCCCGCGTGGTTGTAGACGATGTCGAGGATGATCCGGATGCCCTTGGCGTGGGCCTCCTTCACGAACGCGATGAACTCCTCGTTCGTGCCGAAGTGCGGGTCGATCTTGCCGTAGTCCGCCGCGTCGTACTTGTGCGTGGACTTGGCCTCGAAGATGGGGTTGAAGTAGATGATCGTGACGCCGAGCGCCTTGAGGTAGTCCAGCTTCTGGCGGACGCCCTCGAGGTCACCGCCGTAGAACGCCATCCAGTCGCGGTGGTCCGGCGTGTGCGGCGACTGCGTGAGCACCGAGTAGTCGTTCCAGTCCTTGACCAGGTGGTAGTACTCCTGGAAGTCGGTGTTCAGCATGCCGCTCGCGGGCAGCGTGCGCTTGCCCTCGTAGTACCACTCGCGGAAGTCCTGGTCGTTCGCCGTGTTCCCGTTGCGGAAACGGTCCGGGAAGATCTGGTAGATGACGCCGTTGCGCACCCAGTCCGGAGTGGTGAACGCCGGGAACTTCTCGGGGTCGAACGTGAAGCGCTCGGGCGCGGCCGCGGTGATGCCCTTGGAGCCCAGCCACATGGACTTGGCGCCGTCGCGATAGCGGAACGCGTAGGGCACGTTCCCGGCCGAGAGCGTGACCTCGGCGCGGTAGTACTCGAACACCTTGTCGGTGCTGGCGAGCTTCATGGGCACGATCTTCTCGGTGGCGCCCGTGCCGGTCACCAGGTCGATGCCGGTCACGTCGTCGATGTGGGCGCGCGCGGTGAACTGCACGCGGCCGCCGCCGAACGAGTTGACCTCGCTGGAGCCCTGAGTGTGCTCGATGCCGTCGGGGAACACCGTTCCGTCGCCGCGCTTGACCGCGATCGAGGGGTAGCGCTCGTCCACGTTGCGGATGGAGTTCTTGCCGCCGAAGCCGTCGTCCACCTCGGCGTCCTGCCCGGCCTTGTCCTGCGTCCAGCCGCCGCTGCCGATCACGAACTTGTACATGTACGAGCCCTGGGCGAGCAGCATGGTGGTGGTGTACTCACCGTCGCCGTCGGGATCGGTCATTGGCGTCTTGCCCACGGTCCAGTCGTTGAACGAGCCCGCCACGCAGAGCGCGTCCGGCTTGCGGTCGGGGCGAAACTTGAACACGACCTGGCGCAGCCCGGCCTTCACCGGCGCGGCCTTCTTGATGGTGGTTCCGTGGCCCGCGATGATCGGCTTGTCGGCCACGGTGAGTACGCTGTTGTTGCCGCCGAAGCCGTCGCCCTCGAACTCGGCGGCGCTCTCGTCGGTGAGCCACTGGTCGCCGTTGACGACGAACTTGTAGGTCACCTTGCCCGCGGGCAGTTCGACGTCCACCGACCACACGCCGTCCTTGTCCGGGTCGGACATGGCGTTGGCCGTGGCGCTCCAGGCGTTGAAGCTGCCGGCCACCGCGACGGTGTTCACGCCGCCGATGACGGGCTGGTAGCGGAAGGTCACCTTGGCCGCCCACGCCGGAAGGACTCCGGCCAGGAGTGCGGCGCAGGCGACGACGCCGGCGAACGCGGCGCGCGTGAGGCGCGTGCGAAGGACGTGCATGGATGTCTCCTCGATGGACGCCCGCGAACGGGGGCGTCTGGGGGCAGCAAAAAGCGCCGGGGCCGCGAGGCCCCGGCGCCGGATCACTTCACGACGACGACGGAGTTCTTTCCACCCAGGCCATCGTCCGCCGAGGCGGGATTGCCGTCGTCCTGCTTCCAGTTCGAACCGTCGACCAGGAACTTGTACGCGTGCTTGCCGGCCGGGAGCTTGACCGTGACGGTCCAGCTGCCGTCGGACTGCTGCGTCATCTTGTTGAGGAGCGGCGCCCAGTTGTTGAAGTCGCCGCACAGCGCCACGCTGGACTTGGCGGCGCCCGCATAGGTGAACACCACGCCGGCCGCCGTCACGCTCGGGGCCTTGGGCTTGACGCCCGCGGCGAGCGGCTTGGCCGCGGCGGAGGCGGAGGGTTTCGCCGACTGCACGGCGCCGGAGGCGCCGGTTCCCACCACGACAACTGCATTCTTGCCGCCGTAGCCGTCATCCACCGTTTCCTTGGCGGCGGGATCTTCCTTCCAGTTGGTGCCGTCCACGACGAACTTGTAGGCATAGCGCCCGGCAGGCAGCGCCTTGGTGAGCGTCCAGGTGCCGTCGGCCTGCTTCTTCATGGCGTCGGCGCTGGTGCTCCAGCTGTTGAACTCGCCGGCCACGTTCAC
>JADLGX010000322.1 GCA_020849095.1 Candidatus Eiseniibacteriota bacterium | reverse complement strand
TCGAGGGCGCGCGCGGTCAGGGGCAGGCGGCCGTGGTGAAGCCGACGTCGCTGCCGGTGGTGGTCCCGGCCGCGCTCACGGCGCGCACGCGGAAGTGGTAGCGCGAGCCACACGAAAGGCCGGATACGGCCGCGGATACCGAGGTGGTGCCCGCAGTGGCGCCGACGGTGCCGGGCGTTGCGGGGATGCTCGATCCGTAGCAGTTTGACGATCCCGCGTCGAAGGTCACGGTCGAGTCGGCCCCGTTGGCGTTGACCGTCGCGTGAAGCACGACACTGGTCTGGGTGATGGCCGAAGCCGATCCCGTGGCGACGATCGGCATCGGAAAGGCGCACGCGCCCGTGGTGAACATGGCGTCGTTGCCGGTCGTGACCCCACCGGCGCTGACAGCCTTCGTGCGGAAGTAGTAGGTGGTGTTGCACGCGAGACCCGAGAGCGACGCGGTGACGGCCCTCTTGCCTGCGCCGGCCGACAGGCTCCCCGGCGAGGCCGCGGTGTTCGACGGATACGCGCAGGACGTCCCGTGGTCGAAGGAAACGGTTGTCGCGGCACCGTTGTCGCTCGCGTGGCCCCTTACCGTCGCCGTCGTGGCCGTGATGGCGTCCGCCGCTCCGGAAGCGGCGCTTGGTGGCCGGGCAGGGCAGTCCAGGGCCCCCGCGAGACCCACTGTGCAGCTCGCGGTGGCCTCCGTGCACGCCTTCACCTCGGCCACGGTGAAGGTAGTCTGGCCGCCGTCCCCCGTGCGCGGGATCGGCCGGATGTCCACGCGGTCGAAGACGCCGGGCGAGACGAGGCTGAACAGGCAGCGTGCGGGCTGGATCGGCTCGACCCAGCTCGTGACCGTCGCGGTCTGCAGCAGGTCACCGCCTCTCCAGAACGTCACTTCCGCTCGCTCCTCGAGCCGTATCGGGAAGAGGTCGACGACGCGGAAACGGTTGAGGGCGATGTCCATCTTGTGGAACTCGCTCCCGCTGCCCAGCAGGAAGAACAGGCGCTCGCCGAGCGCGGAGTTGAGGTCGCCCGCGGACGAGCCGCCGCCGATCACGCCGATGCCCGAGATGCCGTCCTCGGTCCGGATGCCGATGTTCCTCATCGCGAAGGTGGAGTCGGTTCCCAGGATGAGGAATCCGCCCATGCCGAGGAACGCCTGGTTGGTGTTCTCGCCCGAACGGCCCGGCGCGGCCGCGGACACGTTCGGCAGGGAGAACACGGCGGAGAGCGGGATGTTGAGCTCGGCCCAGGATCGGCTGGCAAGCTTGGCCTTCGCCACGAGATCCGCCGCGGTCATGTAGGACACGACGTCATCGAAGTGCGTGGGGTCGGAGGCAGGCGTTGAAGGGTCGCTGCGTGGCAGGATCCATGCGGTGCCGGTCGCCTGCGTGTTCGTGTACTCGCGGCCAGCGTTGGCGGGCAGCACTGTCCTGCCCGCGGCGCCCTCGGCCTGGAACGCGCCGTTTCCCGTCCTTCCGTGGCTTACCAGCACGAACGCATTGCCGCTACGCGTCGTCCCCGTGTCCTCGACGACAAGCATGTTTCCCCGCGCCCCGAGGAACTGCATCGGCATGTTGGGCGGGGGGGCGCCCGTCTTGCAGAGCCCCCCGGGGTCGAGCGCCATGTCGAGCGGGAATCCCAGCGAGGTGTTGCAGTTGGTCATGTTCACGCCGCGGTCCTGCGTGAACCCGACCGGCCCGGAAAACACCCGGTAGGAGATCCTGCGCCCCCAACCGTCGAGCGCGTGGTCGCGACGGAGCGCGAGCGCGGCCCAGGGCACGACCCCGTCGGGCGAGTTGCAGGTGGCGGTCGGACCCGGTGGGTCCTCGAGGCCCGTGTCCGCCGTTCCCGAGGCGGGGCAAGGCAGTCGCTGGTTCTGCGAGGCGAACGAAACGAGCGCGTCCGAGACCCGTTGCAGGTTCGCCTCCGTGGCGGCGCGCTGGTCGAGGAACTCCTCGACGGTCACGAAGCGGCGTCCGAGCACGAGCGCCACGGCCACCACGATGAGGATCACCACGATCGCCGCGGCTGCCAGGCCTTGCTCGGAGCGTCGGCGCATCGAGGAGCCCTAGTGAGCGCGTGGGCCGAGCTGCGCCTTGGTTGCGACCGTCAGGATGGAGGGGCGCAGCACGAAATCATCGAAATGCCCGTTTCCCTCGGCATAGGACGGGAAGTCGTCCACGTAGTACGCCTGCAGCGCCAGGTTGGCGGCGTTGCGGGCCTCCTCGGTGCCCATACCGGGCCCCGAGGCCTGCAGCGTTCCCGAATTGCCATAGGCCCCTGCCCCGCCCTCGCCATGGCTGATCACGACAAACGCGGCGCCAGTCGACGGACTTGCGCCAGGGTTCATGATCACCGCGCCAGCGAGGCTCTGAACCGAGATACCACGCCCTGTGGTGACATTTGCAGGAGGCGTGCAGCTAGTCGGGAATGTCGCTGCGGCGCAACCCGGGTTGCAGTATCCCGTGAGGGTGGCCAAGCCGACTGCCGCGGCCGTACCACCCGGATCACAGTAGGTCATGTTCATGGAGGGAGCCGTGATGAAGTCCGTCGAGACCCGGTACGTGAGCCGATTTCCCCATCCGTCCGTGGCGTCCTGTTCGGAGAGCCCAAGCGATCGCCACGGGACAACGCCGTGTTGCTGGCTGTTCGCCACTCCGGCGACAGTACAGGTGTTTGCCGCCGGCAAGCCCGGCGTCGCAATCTGCTCCAACCCTGCATTGGCATCGGTGCCTGCTAACGTGCCGTTGGCCGGGCAGGGTAATCGCTGGTTCTGGGAAACGAACAGCGCGAGCGCCGTTTCCACGCCGGCGAGACGTTGGCGCGTCGCCTCGCGGCGCTGCTGCCCCAGCATGGCCGTTGCGATTCCCGCCATCATCGCGAGCAGGAGCGAAAGAACGACGATGACGACCGCGATCTCGACGAGCGTGAAGCCCTCCGGGCGGGCACTGCGAGGCATCGCCATGGGCCGCCGCACGGCAGTCAGCCTTCCTTGCCGTTCCGTGACGAGCTGGGCGTCGCCGTCCCTGGCGGGAGCTTGATCGCTGGCGGGACGACGCGCTCCCCCTTCGTCGCTGGCGACTTCTCCGCGTCCACCTTGGCTGCATCAGGCTGGGCGGGGGCAGCGGGCTCCGGCGCCGGCGGCAGCGGAATCGGCTCGTACCGCTCCACGATCCGCGGGTCCAGCACGCCCTGCACGCGCGGGTCGCGCGCCGGGTACGGGCGCTTGTCGATGAACACCGTGCTCTTGCCGTCGCTGCGCTTCACGAACCCGGTGACG
>JADLGX010000321.1 GCA_020849095.1 Candidatus Eiseniibacteriota bacterium | reverse complement strand
GTCGAAGCGCGGGCGGTTGAGCGGATGCTCGATCACGCCGATCAGCCGGCGCGCCGCGTCGCGCGGCAGGCGCGTGTCGGAGTCCAGCGTGATCACGTAGCGCACGAGCGGCAGGACGGAGGCCTCGCCGACGCGCGTGACGAAGCCCGTGTCGGTGGCGCCGCGCAGCAGGCGGTTGAACTCCTCGAGCTTGCCGCGCTTGCGCTCCCAGCCCATCCACACGTCTTCGCTGCCGTTCCACTGGCGCGCGCGGTGGAACAGGTAGAAGCGGTCGGAGGTGCCGGGCGCGTAGCGGGCGTTGAGTTCGTCGATGCCGGCGACCGCCGCGGCCAGCACCAGGTCCTCGCCCGGCAGCGTCGCCGTGGCGGCGTCGGGAAAGTCGGTGAGCAGCGCGAAGTGAATGAACGGGTCGGCGTTGCCGAGCGCGTGCACCTCGAGGTGCTCGATCAGTTCCTGCACGCCCTCGACCGACGAGATCAGCGTGGGCACCACCACCATGGTCCGCGCCACCTCGGGAATGCCCAGGCGCAGGTCGAGCCGGGGCAGGGGCACCGGGCGCGTGAAGCGGTGGACCACGCGCTGCATGAACGACACCGCCAGTTCGCTGCCCGGAATCAGCACCAGCGCGCCGGTCCACCACCACATCCAGGCGGGCGCCCCGGCCGCGCGCGCCACGGCCACCGCGGCGAGCACGCACAGCGCGGTGATGAGCGCGAGCGAGCCCAGATAGAAGGGCGTGGCCCACGCGAACAACTGTCGCTCGACCCATTGGCGCGGCGTGGGGCGCGTGGCGACGTCCAGTTCGAGCTCGCGCCGTCCGGCGCCGATCAGGTGCCAGCCCACGTGCGCCGTGCGCGGGTCGTGCACCGGCGACTCGGCGGCGAGCCGCGCGCTGGCGATGGCGCGCTGTGCCACGCGCACCTGCGCCTCGCCGCTGGGCTCGGCCATTTCCTCGACCGCGTGCCGGTAGCGGTCGCGGCTCGCGAAGTCCATGCGCGAGTAAAGCCCCGCGGGATCGCGCTGCAGGATGTGCTCGATCAGGCTGACGCCCTCGACGTAGTCGTTCCAGTCGATCGTGGAGCACAGGCGCAGGCTGGTGATGGAGTTGGCCATGGAGACGTGGTTCATGGCCTGGCGCTGGTGTTCGGCGCGCACGGCGTCTTCCACCGTGGCGCCCATGGCTTCGAGCCGGTCCTCGAGCAGCTTGCGCAGCTCGGCCGCGCCCGCGCCGTACTCGCGCATGCGCTGCAGCAGCTGGTCCACGAACGCCACGTGCAGCTCCTGCGGCAGCGGCGGCGTGCGCCCGTCGGGCTGCGCGCCCTCGAACACATTGAAGTACTCGTCGGCGTCGCGCCGGCCGGCGCGGCTGTGCAGCAGCTCTTCGGACAGCCGGCGGAGGTGTTCGATGAGCGCCAGCTTGAGCATGCTGGGCCACGCCCACAGCTCGCCGATGCTGAGCGGCGCGACCGCCTGGAACGCGTTGACGAAGCGGTCCAGCCGCTGCGCGTCGAGGCGCGCGTCGCTGTAGCGCAGCAGTTCGACGGCCATCGCGTACACGCGCGCGGTGCCGGCCAGGCCGCGCACCGCGAGGCGCGGAAGTTCGAGGTAGTAGCGGGTCGGAAGGTAGCGGCGGATCTCGCGCAGTTCGCCTTCGACCAGATGGAAGTTGTCGAGCAGCCATTCGGCGGCCGGGGTGCCGGGCTCTCCGCGGCGCACATCGCCCGCGAGCGTGCGGTACGTCTGGCGCAGCGCGCGCGCGTCGTGGTCGAGGCGGCGCAGCAGTCGTGGCGGGCCGCGCTGCGGACTGCGCGCGAGCGTGAACTCGGCCGCCAGCGCGCGGGCGCGCTCCTCGAGGCGCTCGACGCCGAGCAGTTCGCCGTGCAGAGGGCTGGAGTCCATCCCGATCGGGCGCGGGCGCACTTCACCCGTGGTGCTCAGGGCATCGCGTGACGGAGGCTGGTGGCCAGTGTGCAGAAAGCCGACCGTCTTTCCGGAATGGGGCCGCAGGAGGATCCGCGGCTCGAGCAGCGAGGTGGGAGCCGCAGACTAGCACCGATGGCGATGCGGGGTTCTCACGCACTCGTCGAGGGAGTTCTGTCCAGGAAAACACACGGCGCGCGATCCGGAGGTTTTCACTCCCCCCGTGAATCTTCGCCACGAGCGAGGCCACCTAGGAAGTACCCCACGTCACCAGTCATTCAGCGCCCCCTGTACTGGAGGACGAAATGTCGCGCCCGGTCCGCTGGACCCTGCTTCTCATGACGCTGGCCACCACGGCCGCCGCAATCCCGCCGCTCGGCGAGCACGTGGTGCTCTCCTGGAACGACCTCGGAATGCACTGCATGAACCAGTACAGCGCCGATTTCATGGTGCTGCCGCCGTTCAACAACCTGCAGGCTCAGGTCATCCGCCGAGGCAGCGCCACTTCGAAGCCGCTGCTGCTCGCGAACGGAGTGACGCTGGAGTACTCGATTCCGGGCAACACCACGTCGGTGAACAAGACCGACTTCTGGGCCGTGGCGCAGGCCATCTTCGGGGTCGCGCTGCCGCCCGACATCGGCCTGACGGGCAAGGGACTCACCGGCACTTTCGATCCCGCCGGCACGATGTTCGAGGCCAAGGGCATTCCCGTGACGCCGTTCAACGACGCCGAGCCCACGGTGGAGCGCCCCTACCAGCTGGCGCTCGTGATCGCGCGCAACAACGCCGGGGCCGAACTCGCGCGCAGCACGCCGGTGATTCCCGTGTCGGTCGAGGTGAACTGCGTCAGTTCCGGCTGTCACAGCAGCATCAACAACATCCTGAACAACCATCCGCGCGAGGGAGGATTCGATCCCGCGGCACGGCCCATCCTCTGCGCCAGCTGCCACGCCTCGCCCGCGCTGGGCACCACGGGGATCCGCGAGGCTGGCTACTTCTCGTTCCGCATTCACGACCAGCACCAGTTCCTCGATTCGCGCATGACCGGAGTGGAGCTGTGCAACAAGTGCCACCCGGGGCCGAACACCGAATGCCTGCGCGGTGCGATGCGCGAGCGGCACGCACTCACGTGCCAGGACTGCCACGGCAACATGAGCAACATGTCGCGCACGATCGAGAATGGCCGGGTGCCGTGGGTGGACGAGCCCTCGTGCGGCAGCTGCCACGGCGCCGCGTACGCCGAACAGCCCGGCAAGCTCTATCGCATGAGCACCGGCCACGGTGGGGTCGCCTGCGAAGCTTGCCACGGCAGCACACACGCCGACTTTCCCAGCCGCGAGCCCAACGACAACGCGAACAACATCGCGCTGCAGGGCTACGCCGGAACGCTTCGCGAGTGCGCGGTGTGCCACGGTGACGGGGTGCCTCAGGGCGGTGGCCCGCACGCGGCCAGCATGGCCGGCGTGGGGGACGAAATGCTCCGCGGCGCGCGCCTGATGAAGGCGTTCCCGAACCCCGTGCGCACCGGATGTTCGTTCACGATGGACGCGCGGGCCGGCGAAGCAGGCCGCCTGCTCATCAACGACGCGCAGGGACGAGTGGTGCGCATGATCAACGCCACACCGGGTTCGGCGCGGTTCACGCTGGCATGGGATGGCCGCGATCGTGACGGCGTCCGTGTGGCGGCGGGCACCTACTTTGCGCGCTGGCAGCAGGGCGAGAGAACTTCGGCGGCGAGGGTGACAGTCGTTCGATAGACGAACGGCCGGGGTTTCGCGCGGCGCGACGTTGGGGCGCCGCCGCGCGGGGCCCCGACGTCAGCTGCCGCGGCGGATGACCGTGGCGACGCGGCCGGCGATGCGGTTTTCGAGCTCCCGCTGGTTGCGGGCCTCGAACACCAGGAAGTCGGTGCGGCCCGCGCCCGGGAGCAGCAGCAGGTGCGC
>JADLGX010000320.1 GCA_020849095.1 Candidatus Eiseniibacteriota bacterium | reverse complement strand
CGGCCCTGGCGCTCCGGCCTTTCGGGGATGTGCGAGCGTTCGCGGACAGCCAGGACCTCCGACTCCGCTGGCGTGGCGGTCGCGGCGGATTGAACTTCACCTCCCAGGCCGCGCATGTCCACGACCACCACGAGTTCCTCCCGTTGTGACCGTCCGGCTTGCCAAGATTCTTGCCAAGATTGGGGTCCACGAGCGCCGCTTGGGGCATCTCGTGACCACACGTCGCGGCGCAAGGCGGGCGCGCGTTACTGGTGAGAATTCAAAGAAAACTAGCGGAGGAGAAGGGATTCGAACCCCTGGTACCGTTCCCGGTACGGCGGTTTTCAAATGCTCGGCTTCCGCCGCGCCCATTCTGGCAACTGCGGCGATCGCGCTTCGCTTCGGCTGCGCTTGGCGCGGAGAAAAACCGCCGACTCCGCCGCTTGCCAGGTCGTTGCCAGAACGGGTCGAGCATTACCGTGAGCGTCCTCGCCGGACGCGGGCATCTGCGGATTCGTGACCCCGGGTGGTGCCGGCGGGGCCCCCAAGGGCTGGTGGGCCAGAGGCGAGGGACGATTCGGCCTGCCCGGCTGGTTGCACCGGGCAGAAAACCGGCCAGGCGCGTTGACCATCACCGACAACGCTCGCAAGCTCTTCAGGGAGACCCCATGGCCATCCTAGCTCTTCCGCAGCACACCGAGGTTGTCGAGCAGCGACCGGTGCCAGCCATTGTCGAGCGCTTCTTGGATCGCCGAGGTTCGGGCTGGAACCTATCGAACGTTTCCACGGTGTTGCCTGCGCCGTCTGTGCCCAAGGGTGAGGAGGAGCTCGTTCTCGAGCACATGCAGCTCCGTCCGACCGGTGTCGGCAGCGTTCTCGCCCAAGTCGAGATCGGAGAGCCGCTCCGCTTCAGATCCCGACCTGGCGACTTCGACTTCGATCCAGGCGATGAATGACCGCTGAGTGGCGGCCTTGGTACCAGGTCGTCACGGGCGGAGACCTAGACCAGGGCGACGTGCTCGAGAAAGGCAGCGGGGTCACGCAGCTCTCCTACTGAACGACACTCGGCCCCATTCCTCGGCGTAACCAGAGCTCGCGCCGGTCGGCGCCGAGAGCCCTCGCGAACTTCAAGATCGATTCGATCGACAAGTTCTGCTTCCCTCCCTCGACAGCTGCAGGTACTGCACGGACATCTTCATCGCCTCGGCCAACTTGCGCTGAGTCAGGCCCTTGAGCCTGCCGACGTGCTTGACTGCTGAGCCGGGGGGTTTCCTAGAAAAAGATTGGTGATCCGCGCTCCGGGCTGGCGCAGGACTCCGACTTCGATGCCGAGCGGCAGGTCTTGAAAGTTGGGGCTCGCGGTGACAAGTCCTGTCCGGCACTGCGGGCCACTCTCGCCGTGCATCCGCGCGCAGCGCGATGCGAGGGGATACGGTCTGGTTCACCTGCAAGGATACGTCAGGTCGTATCGGATCCTAAAGGTTACTCGGGAGTTCCGTTCGACTCCCTCCGGCGGGGCAGTCATACCTTTGTCGGCAAGAATGAGCTGCTTCGGATTCACGCCGTGCTGGATGAGCAGATCAATCACGCGCTGAGCCCTCTTTCGCGCGAGGCTTGCGTCGCCTTCCGCTGGGTCGGCATGTCCCTCGACTTCAACAGTGAGGTGACGGCTGCTGATGACAGACGCTGCCTCCGCAGCGCTTGTGCCGGCATCGGCGGGGTTCGTCGATCTGGTCGAGAATTGGAGGGCAGCCTCCGTGATACCAAGTTTGATGGAAGGGACTAGACATTCGCCTTTACCGGGCGTTTCCGACAGCGGGGGCCCAGCATCGTCTCGCGCAGGCCCCGCCATTTGAGCGCGTCCGCTTGGCGACCCCGACACCGCTGTGTGCCGCGTGTGCTTCGGCCCCGAACAGCCCCACAGCAACGCGAGGACGAGAATCACCGCGTGCGCGAGGAGAGTCACGCACTGAGTATGCCAGAGTTCATGGTCCCCGCCATTGACAGGTCCCGAGCACACCACGTAGCTTCCTGGCATGTTGGGGAAGGCTCGTGCTCTGGGCGTGCTGGCTTTGGTCGGTGGCGTGGTTGCAGCCGCCGCCTGCGGTGACGGGGGCACCGAATGGCCGCGGTCGGGCAGTGCTGCCATCGTCAACGGAACGCCCGAAGCTAACCCGGAGATCTCTCGCTTCGTGCAGGTCCGGGCGAAGAGCATGTCCGCTTCCCTGAACACCGCGAGCGGAGTGCTCCTCGACGGCAAAACGGTGCTGACCTGTGCGCACTGCCTTGATACTTCGCAATGCCCGTCTACGCCGACCGTCGATGGCAACGTCTCGCGCGTCTGTAGGTTCAACGCCGGCTCGCAGGTCGTGAAGCGAGCCAATGGGACGACGAATCACCCGTTTATCGACCCCAACATCAGAATACCCAACCGCGTCTCAGTTCATCCGCTCTTCAAGAACCTTGAGGGCAAGACGCAAGGCGATATTGCCATACTGCACCTCGAGACCCCGTTCGCGGGAGTGACCACCATCGGCCCAAGCGCAGTCAACAACGCCGATCTCGTCGCGCAGAAGGCACAGATCACGTGCTACGGCTACGGGGACAACACACTCACTTCTGGCTCGAATACCCTTCGGAGCGGGGTCTTTCAGGTTAGCGGGTTCGCGGACCAAGTTGCGTTCAAGTACGACAAGACAGTGGCTGGAGTGATTCATTGGCGAGGCGACTCCGGGGGCCCGTGTCTTTTGAACGGCGCAGTCGCTGGTATCATGAGAAACAATGCGATTGCGTTCGACGATGCGGGCGCAGTCTCATCCGTGACGGACGGTCGCGTCGTCGGCGCCGAGGCGTTCCGATGTTGGAAGGATCACGTCGCTGACCAGTACGCGATCTGGGATCTGAACGAGGACATGCCGTCGATCTTCGGACCGCCGGACGGTATGCCCGACAGTGTGGTCATCAAACGGCACGTCCCGTGTGGCTTGTTCTCGCCGACCGGGTTCTGCTACTCCGTGAAGATCCTATATTCGCCTGCGGCATTTAGCCCACTCTGCGAGACGATGGAAGTGGTCTTCGCGCCCGACCTCGGGCTGTCAATCTCCACTGTGGACCTCGCGACCGGTGACTTCAACAAAGACGGGGCAATCGACTTCGTCGGTCAGATCAACAACATCCCCTTCGCCCTCAACGGGGTCGCAGGCGACGTTTCGAAGCTCGTCGACGCACAGCTTTCGTTTCTCACCAGCCAGTACTCGAAGTTCTACGTCGTGGACATTGACGGAGACACGGTCGACGACGTTGAGGCGCTCACTCCCGGCGGCCAGGTCGACACCTACTTCGGTTGCCCAAAGACCTCGACGACGTGTACTCCAGGGCTGAGCGAGAAGTACACGACAAACGCGTTTCCGACCGCTGATCGCTTCGACGGTAGGTTCGTGATCATAACCGGGACCGGTGACGGGACGTACCCCGCCCCGAAACTGACAATGACGATCGGGTCGAAGGGCCCGAAGCTGTCCGTCGACGTCTTCGATGGGTATTTCGGCAGCGGGTATGATCGTCCCTTCGGCGCAGCTGCAATCTCGGATTCATGCTTCCGGTTGTTCGCCGACAAACTCGCGGACGGCACAGGTACGAAGGCGGTCGTGAGTGGAGTGAACGCTTCGACGCTGCGAGAGAACGAGTGGTCAAAACTCTACCACGACGCTCAGGATCCAGCAGCGCAGGACGGCGGCAGCGGTGACTACTGGTACCGTCTGGAAGTCACGCAGGGGGACTGTGCCGGGACAAAGCCGGCGATTCCCAACGCTGTCAACGCATTCAAGGTGCGCACGAACGGCGCCGTACAACCCGTGGACGAGTTCTCCTTCTGGGGTCAAGATCGAGTCGGCGCTGCCGCTCCGGCGGTCTCGTTCTTGCGACCACCGTACGACACGTCGTACGACGGCACATTTCTCTTCCCGATGTATGTCCCGGACCACGTGTCGTGCTTCCAGTTCGAAGAAACCGACGCGGACAACGCCAGCGACGCCGACGTCCTCATCAATGGTCCAGACGATGTGAAGGCTCCTAGCCAAGAAAACGTGGCCAGCAATCTATTCTACACACTGCTCGGCAAAGACGGCGCGTCGATCCTGTACACGAACAGCGATCCTTCTGGCCAGTGCTCGCCTCTACTCGGGCCCGTGTGTGACCATGAACTGACACCGAAGGTGACGGTTGGTGCGAACAAGGGCGGTTTCTACTTCTGGCAGTGGAGCGACAAGAATGCCGCGTCGAACAAGAGGGTCTACTCCGGCAACGAGATACACGCTTGGTACCCCCTGATACCGCTCGGCTGCGAGTCGAGCTCAGGTACCGGGGCTGCAGGTGCCGGGGCTGCAGGTGCCACGCAGCAGCAAGCCGGGATCGTTACCCAGTTCGATGGACCGCGGCTCACGCTCTACGGAACACTGCCTCGGCTCAGCGTCACGCACACGTCGGCCCTAACGCGCACGGCGTGGCTAGCCAAGAGCCCCGCAGAGATCTCGACTCTTCTTCCGCTGGTGCTCGGTGAACTCAACTCGTGTGGCAAGGCAGTGGGAGGTAGTGTCAACCTCACGACAGTCGTTCAGGTGCTGGAAATCTTGGGCGGAGGAAAGAAGAACCCACCCAAGAAAGAAGCCTTGCTATCACAGCTGCGAGCGGAGCTGCTCGCCACGAAGCTGAACCTCGCCAACGCGAAAGCAAACGCGGAGCCGATGTCCGCCGCGTTCGTGTACGGCAGCCGCGCAACTGTCGCGTCCACTACGACGTTTGGCGATGGCGTCGTGAGCCGCGCCTGTCCCGGGCTCGTCTGCCCGCACGAGTTCGGATGCGGCAATTCAGGACCCAACTCGGTACCGCCGGGCAAAGGAGGAAGCGACAGCGCATCCGACTCCGAAATCGAGATCGCAACAATGTTGCTCGCGGCGGTTAATGCCAGACACGTCGAATACCGAGCGCCATGAGCCAACCGGCCAGGCATTGCATCTGAAGCCACCTACTGCGTAACCCGTCCACGAGCGGCGTGAGTTGAGAGCTTGTGCGGGCGGCTGGTTCGCGGGGCGGTGACGCGCCCCGCCGGCCATGCTGGGCTGGAAGCATGGGAAACCGTGGCCGGCTCTGGGGATTCGACGACGAGGCTCGAAAGGTACTGATCGACGCCACGACGGAGATCCCGGAGCTACGTGCGGTGATCGCTCGCGCGGAAGTTCGAGCGGACCTCGGTGGCTTCTGGGTCGTCCAGGCCAGCGGGCGCGAGCTCAACGACATGTACGATCTCGTGGGCGCGCTGATGGACTCGACGCGCAGCCGCAAGAAGCAAGATCTGCTCGACGGCCTGCTCGCGAGGCTGTGCACGTCGATCGACGGCTTCTGAGCTCAGGCGTGAGCCGGCCCACCCGTCCGGCCAACCGCGTTCCTGACGCCAGGACCGCACTCGCGTACGTCTTGGGGCCATGGCGAGGACGAAGCGCGAGGCCTGGGCGAAGCGAGTCGAGCGCTGGAAAGCCAGTGGCCTGACCGCTGTTGAGTTGTAACCGCCCGGGCAGGTGCACCCTGGTTGCGTTCCCTCGAGCTCCGCCGGAGAGCCTACCGTGCTCGGACGCGAACCCTCACGCGACCGGCCGCCAGCCGGGCTCGCACGAGGTTGAACACGTTGACGCTCTCGTCCTCCCCTTCCAGCGACACCACGACCGCGAATCTCTGCGGGACGGCGGCGTAGGCCGGGCGGGTCGCCTTGGCGATCACGGCGAGCTGATACGTGTCGCCGTACTCACCACGTTTCCACGAGAACACGTTCTTCTGGACCGTGCCGCCTTGCTGGATACGGCTCGGCAGGCCACCCGTTCGAAAGGGCGACTTCGCCTTCTTGCTGGTGCTCGCCGTCGTTTCGGCTTCACGCTCTGCTTCCGCGGCGATCGCATCCTCGACTTTTGCGACGGGGACGTCGCCACGAGCGAGACGCCAGGTCAGGTGAACGCCAGCGGGTCGGTCGCGGTGAACGACGGAAACGGGCGGATCGAACGCGATGGTGATCGTCATTGCCTTCCGCCCCTCTCCTTTTGCGAACTCGGGAGGCACGGGGATGTCGAACAGCTTCACTTGGTCGGGAACTATTTCGCCCTCGTGAAATAGAGTCACGCGCTGAGGGCGGCAGAACAGGGCGCGCTCCAAGTCAGGCACGCCGAAGCCGCAGAGACGCATGGCCGCTGCCGGCTTCCAGCCAGTCACACCCTCGGGAAAACGGGCGGACTGAACGAGAAGGGCGCGGAGAAGGTTTGGACTCGCGTCGGCGTAGCGCTCGATCAGGCGAGCAGCCAGGTTCGTCACCTTTGGCGCGGAGAAGCTGGTCCCGTGAACGAAGCCCAGGAGGGAGTCCGTCGCGAACCTCGGGCTCGTCGTCAGCACACGGAGGCCTCCGTCATTCTCGACCCACGTCTTGACGAGATTGTCGAATGCGAGATTGCCGGCGACTTCGACCAACTCGGGCTTGATCACGTTCTTGATTCCACCGCTGCACGAGAACGGAGACGGGGCACGCTTCGGCGCGATCACATCCCGGGACGAATGTCGCGCGAAGGGATCGCTGTCCGGCGTTATGCCGCCAACCGTGAGCACGTTCAGTGCTTCCGCAGGGCACCGGACTCGCCAAGCGCCACCGAGAAGGAACTCGGGATACTTTGTTGGTGGCGGCCCACCCGCGAAGTACTCCCGAGGGTTCACATTCCCCGACGCGACGATGAAGAGAACTCCAAACTCGCGCGCAAGGGCGTCCAGCTCAGCTGCGTGCATCGAGAGGAAGCCGTCGTGGGGCTCGAGGCCGAACGAGAGGTTCAAGATCCTGCTGTCGGTCTTGACGTGCTCGACGACCTCTCGAAGGAACGGCATCCGATCGGGATGGAGCTCGTTGTGGTCATCCAGCATCCGCGCGTTGATGAGGCGGATGGCCGGGATGAACGACTTGGCGATCGTGCACGAGGCAACGTCGCCATAGAGGGCAATTCCCGAGACCTGGGTACCGTGCCCTGCCTTTGTCGCCGAACCCGCAGGGACTGGCGGTCCGAGATCGGCGGGGAAAGAGCGCGACCTGGAGCCGACGACTGCGGACTCGAGAAGAGGGTGTCCCTCGAGTACGCCCGAATCCACGATGCAAACTGCTGGCGCCGTTCCTGGCGGCGCCTGGACCTCAGGAAGTTCGTCCAGCTTCAGCGACAGCGCCTCTGGAACGATCACGTGCGCGGCGGGTGGGAGCTCGATAAGCGCGAGGTCGTCGCGATAGTCCAACATCTGCTCGAGCGCCTGGCCCCGTAGCCGGACCCGGAGCGCCGAGAAGGTGGGCTCCATCGCCCGATCCACGACACGCCCCTCGCTCGACGTGACGAAATGCTCGATCGCCCGGGCCGCCGCTGGATTGGGTTCCTCGTCCTTGAAGGGCATGAGGAGGAGGTCCACCGTGTATTCGTCGCCGGGGTTGATCGTCACGTCCTTTAGTCGTGCACCAGTGCGGTCATCCCGAGTCCACGGCTTCAGGGTTTGAATCTTGGCCAGGACCGCCAGCTTCTTCTTGAGCTGCACGTACGACGCGAGCTGGCTCTCGAACGTGCGGAGGTCGCGCTCGGGCGAGTAGGCGGCGAGGATGGCGTCCCCCCGCCGATAGACCGGGACGAGCCCGATCGACGAAAGCTCCGCGTCCGTCACGTACGCCCCCGGCGCAAGCTCGAGCCTCACATACGGGACGTCGGTCGCAAGTTCCGGAAGACGGGCCACTGCTTCGTCGAAGTGCCTGCGGACGTCGTCAAGGCCTCGACCGATATCTAGACCGTGCACGCCAGGCTTGCGAACCGGCGGCGGGGGGAACTTCGCTTTGCCCTTCTTGCGCGTGAGCGTCCGAGGGGGAGCGAGTCGAAGCAGAGGTGCGCCCTCGTCCACCATGGGACGCTACGTTGTCTTGTCGTGCAGCCCCTTGGCAAGCGCCAGCCGCACACGCTGCTCCGAAAGTTCCCGGTCAAGAACGTCCCGAGTCATCTCCTTCGCGCCCCGAAGCAGCATTGCCTTGGTGGCCTCGAGACAGACGCGCTCGGCATCGGCATACGAGAAGCCCGCCATCTCGGTCGCCAGAGCATCGACGTCGACGCCCCTCTTTCGCACGCTCTTGAGCCGCAGCTCTATCAACTCCACGAGCTGAGCGTGGACGGGTCGCCCGAAATAGAGGATCTCGTCGAACCGACGCCAGAGCGCATCGTCGAGCATTCCCTCGTGGTTCGTGGCGGCAACGACCATGCGATCTCGCGGGTGAGCGTCAAGGATCTGGAGAAAACTGCTCACCACACGCTTTAGTTCTCCGACCTCCTGGGGATCATCGCGTCGCTTGCCGACCGCATCGAACTCGTCGAAGAACAGGACTGCCTTCTGCTGGCTGGCGTAGGCGAAGACACGGCGAAGGTTGTTCGCTGTCTCGCCTAAGTATGAGGAGACGATGCCATCAAACCGCGCGTGCAGGAGATCGAGTCCGAGCTCGCCGGCCAAGATATCTGCGCAGAGCGTCTTGCCGCATCCCGGCGGTCCGACGAACAGCAGCCTGCTCTTGGGCGAAAGGCCGTGGCGGGCGAGGTCAGTCTGTGCGCGGAACTCATCGATGACGCGCTCCAGGCGACCCTGCATGTCGGGCGCAAGGACGATATCTCCGCGCGACCGTTCCGGGTGATGTGCCACCACCAGTGCCGCGTCTCGATCAAGATCACGCGGGACGGTCGCGAACTGAAGAACCTTCTCTGCTCGTGCCACGCGACGATTCCTTCTCTATCAATCGACCAGGCGGACTTCGGTCGCCGGCCCCTTCTGGTTGCTTCCTAGGGTAAGGCAGCGGGAACGAGCCTTTTGATGAGGCTGCTGCGTGCGTTGTGCCCAGGCCCTGAGGTTAGCCCCTCGTGGTGCTCGTAGACTTCCGCATTTCTCAGCCGATGGACAGTCCCGCCGATTAGTGGAACAACATGGAATACTTACGGATCTTCGACCCGCGAGCCACCCCACTGTGGCCGCTGGCCACGGGCGGGACGTCCTAGCGGGGCAGGAAGGCGTGGGCCACCACCTGGCCATCCAGCACACGTAGGTAGCGCTCTGTGACAGCCACGCCAGAGTGACCGAGTAGCACGCTGACCTGCTTCAGGCTGGCCCCATTCGCGTGCATGGCGCTGCCCCAGAAGCGCCGCAGGTCGTGCATGGTGAAGGGCTTGACCCCCATCGCCTCGCAGACCGTCTTGATGGCGGTCCAGGTTGCCTTGTCGTCCAGCCTCACCTCGTGCCGATTGGCGATGAACTTCGCCGCCGCCGCCAGCGTCGCCTTCGACACTGGGATGGTCCTGTACCGGTAGTTCTTGGTCGTCCAGTTCTTCTTGGGCGTGACGCCGAGGTATCCGCCAGTTGTGTCGAGGTCTGCGTGGTCAAGGTGCCGCGCTTCATCAACGCGAATCGCGCTTCCGGCTGTGACCTCGAAGAGCGCTGCGTAGCCAAGGTGCAGCATCTCGTGCGCTCTCGAAATGAAGCGATCGACCAGCTCCAGGGACAGCGTGACGGAGTTCGGCCTCGGCCTGGCCTCCCGCATCCTGAGCTCCTTGAAGTCGGGGTGATTGAATGGGTTCGACGCGAGCAGACCTTCTCGCTTCCCAAAGTCGAACATGCGTTTCACCGGGGCGACGTCGCGATTGATCGTAGTTCCAGAGACGCCGGACTTCGCTCGCTCACGGACGAAGTCAGACATGAACTTGAAGCTCACCTCGGACGCTTGATGGACGCCCAGCGTTTCGGCCCTGGTGACGAACGTCAAGATTCGGTTTGCGTAGGTCTTGGATGTCTTCGGGGTGTTTCGGGGCGGTTGGATGTGCTCGATGTACCGAGCGGCAAGCTCGGTCAGTGGGGTCTTCTGATTTGTTTCACCATCGTCTTCAGCTCGGCTGCGCTCGCCGGCCAGCGCATCGAGCCGTCGCTGTGCTTCTTGGGCATCGGCGGTGTGCAGGTTGAATTCCTTGCCTTCGAGCCACCCCGTCCAGTAGCGGTTCTTGCCGCGTTGACGGACGAGGTGTGGGACATGCGGGGCGTACTTCCGGCGCCCCTTTCGTTTCTTGGTGGACACGTATTTGCCTCCACGGCGGCCACCATCACGGTGGTCGTGAGCAAGCGCGTCACGCTCGAAGCATCGACGCGAATCAATCGACCAATGCGGTGCGCGACGAGCTGGCGATCAGCGATCAGCCGGCGCACGGTCCGCGTGCTGACGCGGAGGAGCGCGCTCGTCTCGGCAACGGTGAGAAGCACCGGGGTCATGGAGAAGCCCCGCGAAGCGCGTCCTCAGAGTTGTTATTACCGATACCGTGCTTCGAGTGGCTCGGCTGACTGCTGCGACAGCGAGCGCTATCTAGTCGAAGTGCGAAACGACAAACTGCACGACCTGGAGCGCGATGCCGGGCATCACCTTCGTGAGTACGCAACCGTACGCATTCCGAATGGTCGCCGTCGTGTCGGCGGTGACACTCCAGTAAGGGAGACATCGCGCCTCAACCGCGCTTGCGGTCGAGAGCAGCCAGCGAGTCGGCGAGGATCTCGCCCTGCTCCTGCGCCGTCAACTCGAGGAAGTTCGGCTGGCTGTCGTCGAGGCCCAGTCGGCATGCGAGTCGGTAGCGAGTAGTCCTCGGCAACTTGGCGAGTTGAGGGACCGTGCGGGGCGCGTTCGAAGGGCCGAGCGGCTGTTGGCTCCCACCCCCGCCCCACTTGTTGACAGTAGCGGTCGTGGCACACGCGGTCCGTCGGCTCATGCAGGCTCCTGGCGACGCCGCCTGTGGCGTCATCTGAACGACGCTCGAAGGTGATCCGCCCTCACGTTGTGCCGCGCCCGGCCGGTCCGGCCCTCAGTGGGCACGGGAGCCGCGGAGACGCCGTGGGGCGTCTTCGCGCCGCGTGGTCTTCGCGGTTTCCGCGCTGGTGCGATAGGAGTTGTGCGTGAAGTCCGTCCAGATCTACCCGCAGGTCTTCGCGGCAGATGTGCTCGCCGAGATTGACGACGTAGAGCGCGACGCGCTGGCGGACATCGCAATCGAGATGACGGCCGGGGCGTTCGCATATGACGAGGCGGAGGACACGGAACCCGGACTGGGAACCGCGCTGGCGCTGGCTGGACCCGGACTCCGGCCGGGGCCGATCGAGCAGTGGCTCGTGCCCTACGGCGTTGGCGACGCCGCAGGCCGGCGCGTCGAGTTGGTGAAGCGCGTCCGTGCGCGGAATCACGCCGGATTCGCACTCGTGCACGAACTCGACGGATACGACCTCGACAACGATTGGCAGCTAGCCGCAGGTCTCGCTCGGCAGACTGATCCGCAATCCGCTGCGGGCTTCGTGCTCCCGCCCGTCTACACGCTGGGGTTGTGCGTTGTGCCCCCGCCCGCTGCGGTCACCGCGACGTTCGACACTTGCAAAGAAGCGTTTCCGAAACCGGTTCTGCCCTATGGTGCATCGCCCGCGGTGGACCGGGAGGTCATGGCGCTCGCCGTGCACCTTGCGCCAAGGATGCAGGAGACGATCGGCGGCGCCCGCCGACTCGAAGAACAGCCGGTGTTGGCACCCATCTGCGCGGCGGTAGCGACCGTCTGGATCGCCATGCAGCAGCGGCCGATGCGCAACCGGGCGCGCAAGCCGCGCTACCGGAGCGGCGGGCTTGCCGCGTGCATCGCGGGACTCGACCTGGCCGAGCACGAGTGCACGTTCACGCGGATCATCCTGCGAGATCACCGGCGGCACATCCCCGTCGACGTGAGCCGCGCGCCCACCCGCTTCGTGTTGCCGGAGTGGAATGGACGCCTTGGTGTTTTCGTGAGTGACGGAGACGGGCGCCTCGGGGGCGTTGACCCCGACCAAATCTACAGGCCACCGGTCTTGTTTTCGGTGGCTGAACCAGAGCCGCTGTGACCAAGATAGACGAGCCCCGTCGGGCAGCCACCCGACCGGGCTTCAGCTCGCCAGGGTGTATGTCGGCCAGCGAGCCGCGCCGAGTGTCCGTCGCCAATCGCTGCCCGGCTACTCCCGCCACAGATCAGATGTCGGGACTTGCAGAGGTACGTCGCTCGTTCGCCATCGGGCTCCGCGGGGCGCTCGCCGAAGCGTTGAGCTCGGCCGAAAGCCCCGCGCCGCTCGTGCTGGTCACGGCACCGGGTGGGGTTGGCAAGACGCGCATGACCGCGCACCTGCTGCGCAACCACTCGGTGGTCTGGCACGCGGAGCGCAACGAGATGATGGACCAGCTGCGGGAATTCCTCGGTGCTCCGGTACCGGATGTTGGCCCGCTGGTCACGCCCCACGCACCACAGAATGCGACTATGGTGGTGCCGACGGTCGAGAAGCGACTTGCGAGGGCCGATCCCGGCGCATGCACACAGTACGACGCCAGGGTCGCGCCCTTGCGCGAACAGAACCTGGGTCGATTCGAGAAGGCGCTAGCGTGCCGCACGTGCCCGGACCGACCGCGCTGCCGGTATCTCCAGTGGCGCCCCGCGACGCAGTGGTTGTTTGCCCCGCACGTGTGGCTCGCGTTGAAGGTCGAGAAGCCAGACCTGTACGCCGGGCGAGACATCGTCGTGATCGACGAATCGCCCACTTCGGTGATGCTTCAGAGCATCACCCTCTCCCCGGCCGAGGTCGACGCAATTGTGTCTGCGCTCGCTCCGCTGCCCACACAATCGACTGCCACTACCGTCGCCGCATTGTTGCAGTTCTTCGGTGCGTGCCAGACCCTGCTCTCGCCGCCGCCCCTGAGTCGTCGTCGCATTGCCCTGCGAAGCCTCATGCGGGACCTGGGGCTCGAGTTGTTGAACGTGATCCCCAGCGCCGACGACGTCATTGCCGGGAACGCTGCCGTGTTGCAGCCCGTACTGGAGCCCGGCAAGACCAGGCTGGATCCCCGAGCGATTCGGATGACCCTCCAGATGCTGCCGAAGAGTGTCCCGTCCACACTCCGCGGAAAGGTTCATCAGCTTTTCGACGCACTGGCGGAGGACACGGCCGAGCGGCCGACGTGCGTACTCGTGCTGCCGAGCGAGCGTGGTGCCGGCGGCATTGTGGCCGGTCGATACATCGCCCCGCCGATCCCGCCCCAGATCCCCGTCGTTCTGCTGGATGCCACGGGCTTCCCCGCGGTCTACAGCCGCCTGTTCGGCGGGCGCCGCGTCATCTGCGTGACGGCGGACCCTGAACAGCGCACCCGTGTCGTCCAGGCCGTGGACCACCGGTACCCCGCCAGTACGCTGGCGACGCCGGGCGGGGCGGCGAGCAAGCGGTTGATGCGGGTCGTCGCCAGGTACAAGAAAGAGAACCCGTCCGACCGGGTGGGGCTGATCATCAAGAAGGGGCTGATGGAGCTGCACCACGTCCGACAGGAGGTGCTGGAACAGTTCGCCCTCGCCGACATCGGACACTACTGGGCCGAGCGGGGCCAGAACCGGTTCGCCGACTACGACGCGTTGTTCGTCATCGGTGCGCCCGAGATCAACCAGCTCGAGATGGAGGCGAGGACCCGCGCGTTCATGTCGTTGGTACCGCCGATGCCAGGCGAAGAGCCGTTCAACTACGAGATCGTTCCGGCCAGGGGCGACGATTCCCACCATGCTGTCGTCACCCAGGACGGTGAAGAGTTCCGCCAGCCCGACCGTGGCTACGCCCACGGGTTGCGGCACCTGATCTTCTACGAGCTCCATGGTGGCGAATACCAGCAAGCCATTTTCCGGATCCGTCCTTTCGACGACGCGGCCGACGAGAAGATGGCGTTCTTCATGTCGAGCGTGCCGCTCGACCTGATCGGCACCGAGCTGGTGAAGGAAGCGGATCTGCTGGACGAGGAGCCTGAGCTCCTTGTCCGGGCAAGAGATCTGCTCAGGGAGATCCGTGGCAGTGGACAAGAAAAGAACCGGATTACCCAGCGAGAGCTCGCTGGGATACTGCAGGTCAGCGGAGCTGCGATCAGCAAGGCGAAGAAGACGTACGGGTCGTCCTTGATCTGGAAGGAGATCGAGGATCTTCTGGAGGGTGACGGGAATTAACCTCGCTCTCTAAGATGTTGGATCAGGGCCTGGTTAACGACCCGTAGGTCCAGCGATAGAGCCCGGGTTGTTTTGTCGTCCTCCACGACTGTCCAGTTCGCGGAACACCGTCCCCACCACTGGCTACGGCCGCGTTGCCGGACGGGTCGTCGGCGCTAGACTCAGCCGCGTGCACCAGCAGTCTCGTCCGGCCGCTCGAGCGCAGCCATCCCCGGCTGTGGGCACCGAAGGAGTGGCCGACACCACCAGCAGCCTCCTTGCGAAGGTGCGTACAATACTCCAGCGACCTGACGTGGCGCGGGATGAGCCACTTCTCGAACCGCTCTTCCGCGCTCGAGCCTTGATCCGGTCGGCAGAGGAGCCTTGGGAAGATGTCCAGGTCCGCTGGTTCATGGCCCACATAATCCGTGGGGTCGTCGACAACTTTCTGTTCGAGGGCGTCTACCAGCACCGCACTTGGTTGAGGGTACCAGTGCCGTCGGCGCTGTTGCTGGAGCCAGAGCTGGCGGCCGTGATTTCCGCCTACGAGTTCTGCGACCAGGTCGTCTTCAGCCCGGAGCAGGCGCACGAGTTGGCTGTCCACTATGCCGAGTACGTGATCAGGATGTGGCCTGCGGTCCCGTACCTCGTGCTCGATCGGCTCATGGTCGAGGATCCCGACGGCGTCATCGAGCTGGTGTGGGCGGAGGACGACCTCCTGGGAACCAGCCCGAAGCCCTTCAGACGAGCTGCAAGGAACCGAGCAGACCGTACGGACGTGGCGGATCGACTCTGGGAGGAAGCTGCCGTACTTCTGCTTGCGCAAGGTTCGAAAGGTCTTCACCCTCGGATGCTGGAGATGGCGCGGTCGATCGCGTTCTGCCTTCTCCGGAAGGGGACGCCGACGCCGAGCGGCGGCAGAATCGCCGACATGGCGGAAGGGGGCGTTTCCCGGCTGCGAGAGCTAAGCCTGATTGCGGTTCGGCCGCCCGTCGGGGATCCGGAAAAAGCGGGCGGCTATGTCTACGGGGCACTCCGGTACGAGGTCCAGAACGTGCGCGACCCGGACATGCCGCCACCCCAGACCATCCGGAGATGGATCGCCGAAGGGCGCCTGCCGAAGGGAGCGACCCGCGGGCAGATTCTCGCCCACCGGAAACCAGCCGAGCTCGCGAAGCAGCATCGCGTGCCTGGCTGTCTGACGACACGCCAGCTTTCCGAGAAGCTCGGTGTGAGTTTGCGCAAGATCAACAACGCCATTCGCGACGAAGAACGCGCCACCGGCAGGGTTGCACCGCGCGATGAGTCTGCACCACACGAGCGGAGAAACCGCCCGCTCCGGCTCGACCCTGATTGGGAGGCTGCGATCACGGCCCGGCTGGTTCCGCCGCCCGAGGACTGGCTTCAGCAACTGGCGATGGCGCTGGAGCGGGACGTCGACGAGCTGCGCGAGATTGATGCGGCCGGGCCACCGATGACTGACCCGCGCGAGCGCGCCGCGTTCGTCATCGAGGAGCTCCGTGAACGTGGTGACATTCCCATGCACGGGATCGACAACGAGACCACGGACGACGACGAGGGTGCGGATTGACGACCGGGCTCCCGCCGGTAAGGCAAACGGATCAGCTTCGAGCGTCGATCGGGTGCCACCGCCGGTGGCGCAACCGCCATGAACTTGAAGCTGAAGCTTGCCCTGCTCGAGAACGGTGGTCCCCAGTACGTCATCGCGCGAAAGATGGGGGTCTCGGAGACACGTTTGAGCCGGATCATCCGAGGGCGGATAGAACCGACGCCGGCCGAGACAGCGCGCTTGAGTGAGCTTCTTGGCGTCGCCGGGGAGGACATTGCCGGAGCTAGTATCATCGGACCCGAAGCACTGCCTGCCTCCGGCAGCTTCCCATTCAGGTGATGCATGCGCCATGCTTCCGCCGCGACGCCGTTCCCGCTTCTGGCCGTTCGCGCCTTACGCGCGCGCGAGGGCAAGTTGGCTGATCTCTGGTCCACAACCTCAAGCGATTTAAGCCAGCTCGACCGTGTGCTGACGCGGATGCAGAACCGGCTTCGTTGGCGTCGTCGCTACCAGCACCGTTGCACCGTCATCGCGGCGGCTATCCGGGGGGTCGAGCGCGTCCTCACCGGTCCTTCACGTGAGAAAACGAGCGACGGCTGGTTGTTCTTCGGCAGGCGTGAGGACGGTTCTCGTGTTTTGGCAGCCGCGCTCCACTCCCCTGCACCGCGGACCTTCGCCGACTTCACCAACGCACCCGAGGTACGCGTCTATGACGCTCGCCTCGTTGACCCGGTGGAACTCCGCGAGCAGTTCCGCCGGATCGGAGCTCGTGTCGCATGAGTCGCAGGCGACGACAACCGGCGACACGCCCGGCTCCTGAGCAACATCCGGCCACCCCGGCTCGAGGTGCGCGTCTCGCAAGTGTGCTGTTCGAGTTACGACGGGCGCAGCATCGGCATGCCGTGCTGGACTTCATCGCCGGACGACTCACGGAGTTCACAGACGAGGATGGCGAGCCGCGGTTCATGGTGATGACCAGCGACGGGGTAACGACATCAGCCGACACCGACTCGCTCCTCGAGATCGGGGCGATGCTCGCGCAAGCGGCCGACGCCGCTCGGGCGCGTGTGCAGGAGATACTCGAGCTAGAGCTGCCGGGCAGCGCAAGCTCCGACCCGGACAGCGACACGAAGGACCTGGACCGGTTCACGGCACGGGTCGTGCCAGCCGCTGCTGTTACGTCGCGAGCGCCGGCGAGGAGATGAACACCATGGCGACGACAGGAAAGAACAAGAACGGTGCCCACCCTTCGCCTTCTGCTGCAGCAGAGCCGGTGGTCAGCGTCGCCGAGGTGCTCGAGGCTCATGAGGTTGCGACGGAGGAGGTGCTCCTCTTGTTCGAGCTGGGTCGCGTGCTCGGTGAGTTCGCGGCCCGGCCCGGCCGCCCACCAAGCCGCTTCCTTTACCTGGATGGCCAGCGCCACACTCCGCGGGACCGCGTGCTCTCGCGGGTGCGACGTCTGCTCGCCGAGCGCGGGGTCGAGGCGGGCAACCGGGCGCGAGACCTGTTGATGCTGTCGGTGTCGCGTGCACCGTAGTCCAGCCGAGCGGTACGCCGTCTGCCGGTTGCTCGAGGGTGCGACGGTCGGCGACGCTGTCCAGGATCTAGCGGATCGGCAGCTGGACGTCGTCCCGATCGAGTACGTTGCCCAGCTGCAGGCCGAGCTCGCTCCGCCCACCGGATTCGATCCGCGCGACCGGACGCACCTCACGAGCCAGCGCTACCTGCTCCAGCGTGGCGTGCGGTTGTACTTCCAACGCGACGCGGAGATGGACGCCGCCGCGGAACTTCTGAATCGGCCGCTCGAGCGCGAGTTCATGGAGACGCTGATCGTTGCGGGCGCCGACAACGCCTGGCTCGCGCATGCGCTCGAACGACGAGGTACTCCGGTGTCCGAGCGAGCTATCAGGCTGTTCCGGTCGTGCTTCTTCGACATCTCACCACTCGACTCAAGAGAGTTGCGCCAGTTCCTAGCGCGCCGACGCGGCGAGGACGTACCGCCCGAGGCTGAGGATCCGCGGCTTCGTGCTGCTCATTCCCGCGGCAGTGGTCTCGCGTTGCTACTCGAGATGCTGCGCGCCGGCTCCATGCCGGCAGGTGTCCAGATCTCGAGACTGTTCGAGGCGGCGCGGATAGCAGCAGCAGCTGGGTGCGTAGAGGCGACGCTCGGAGGGGAGGCAGCGCGAGCCCTGGCGTTCTCTAGCGTCGCGAAGAACCTGACCGAGACGTTGCAAGCCATCGGCGACCCGGGCGGGCATTTGCAGCACGAGCTGAGGGCGCTGATGTTGGGGACCTCAACTGAGACCGTGCCCCACGTGAGCGAGCTCGGTGGCACACACACCACTGACCTACTTGGCGAGCCCAGTCGGCACTGAGTGCCCACGACAAGCGGCAAGCAATGTGACTGAACGAACGAGAGGAATGCGCAATGAGCAACACCGAGCAGAAGAAGAACGGCAAGAACACTCCGAAACTCTCGGGCCGAAAGCGCGCGGATGAAGCCTCGTCGCTGCCGATGCAGGTTGAGGCGCTCAGGTCCGAGGTAACGAAGATGAACGGCACGCTCGCCGGCCTTCAAGAGTCCATCAAGGCTGTCAGTGAGCGGCTTCTGCGGGCTGCGAATGAGTGGCGACCCGGTGACAAGTGCTGGGTCTCCAACTTTGATGGGCTAGTGCCTGATGAACCCTATGAAGGCGTCGTCCTCGCGGTCCGGGCAAACGCTCTGGAGGTGATGCATTATCACATGCCGCTGTTCGCCTTTCTCAGCCGCTGTTTCCGGACCCAGGAAGCGGCGGAAGCGGACGTCCAATGGCTTCGTGCAGTCTACGAGGCGAAATTCAGTAAGCGCCCACAACCAATGCCGCCGCCAAAAATGCAGCCACCACAAATGCCCCGCACACCGCAGACGCATCTTTCCATCGTGCGCGACACTTGATATTGGGAGGGATGGCTGCATTCTTCAGCCAAACAGCCAAACGAATGGCGAGGCAGACGATTGGTCCCTGCCGCACCGGTAGTCCATCACCAGGATTCGCGCGTCTCGGCATCGCTTGGTGTCCGCGGTCATGGCTGTCTCGACCTACTCATGAAGACCACCCACGGAAGCGGGGGAACTTCAGGCCGTGGGCCTCCCCCTGTGCGTTCCGTGCCCCGGCACGACTAAAACTGCGTCGCTCTACAGGCGGCGCAGAATCGTTGTCCCTGCTCAAGGTGGTGACCGCAGGCGCGGCAGGCCGCCCCGGCAATGACGACCGGCGTCTGCGCCGGCAGCACCCGCTCGGCCAGTTCCTCTACGGGCGTCGTACCGAACGCTCCCTTCGTGCTCTTTGTCGGCCCTTTCCGGCCGTCAAGTAGGCCCGCCGGTGCCGCATCAGTCCCTCGCCCAGGCATGTGAGCCCCAGGGAGTTGTGGCATCTGGACAGCCTGATCCATGAGCTGCCCTCGCTGCCCTTCGTCGAGCCCGCGTCTCAGTTCCTTCGCGAGCCGGTACCTCGCTGCCACGAACCAGATCTGCAAGCAGCTCCCAATCCCGAATACGAAGACCTCGTCGAACGGACCCGGAATCACCCACCCTCCCCAGAGCGGGAAGGAAACCCCCACGATAATCGGCCAGTTCCGCCTCCAGAACGCCTTCGCATCTCGGTCCTTCAGAGCGAGGACCACGATGACCGGTAGCAGCAGAGCAAACGTCACGCCGTAGCCGATCAGCAGGCCGATACTGCCCACGATGGCCGACAACCACGCTTCCCAGCTGGACGGCCAGGCTTGCGGCATCGTCAGGCCGGCGATGACGAGGAAGATGATCGCATGCACCAGGGGGAGCACGGTGGCGCCCAGGCATCCCCATGACAGCCCTTCGTTCTGGTTCCGGCCGCTCGTCATCTCATCGCCCTGATCACTTCATCTGACACACTTCTGCACCGCGCATGACCGCTCACAGTTCGCGTCGTTGCTGCACCCCGCGACGCAAGCCGCGAGGCACTTGGCCCGGTCAGCCTTCGCTTTCTGCGGTGGTGCGGCCGGTCTTCCAGCCGCGGTAGGTGCGACCTTGGGTGGGACGCTCTCGGGTTGCTTGGCGGCCCCTTCGGGCGTCGGAGCCATTTCCTCGCCGACCGGCATCTGCACGATCCCATCAGGTGGCTGTCGTTCTGAAACGAGCTTCCCGGCCAGGTAGATCTCGTGCCCGACCGGCTCGGTCACGAAGAACTGCCCGAGCCCTTGGTTCTCCGGGTCGTCCGGGCAGTCGACCGTGCTCTTGTCGACTCGCTTGCAGACCCGGCGACAATCCTTGTGAAACCCGAGCTTCTTGAAGCGCTGAACGACGGCGTATCGAAGCGCGACACCATCTTGGGTCCAGGTCTTGGCGGTCTCGGTATCGACCTTCACCTTGAACGATACGGAGGTCCCGAAGACGTAGAAAGGGACTCGTTGCGGAGTGGTGATCACGTACCCGCCACCCCGGTCAGCCACGAAGACGTCTTCGACGTCAGAGAGTTCCTTGTCGACCCTGATGGTCGGGCTGCCTCCGAGTGCGGGCCACTTCGAGTCCACGAACCGCAGGGTCAACGTGAATGCACCGAGCGCGTGATCATAGAGCGATAGGGCGCCTGCCGCGCTGTCGTCGGGCT
This sequence comes from Candidatus Eiseniibacteriota bacterium, assembly GCA_020849095.1. GTDB lineage: Bacteria > Eisenbacteria > RBG-16-71-46 > RBG-16-71-46 > RBG-16-71-46 > CAIXRL01. The sequence continues at coordinate 42,518 of JADLGX010000320.1, read as the reverse complement.
TGACAGCATCTTGCCCCCCTCGCATCACGACCAGGCGGTCGACGAGACTGGCACGGTGCTTGGCACGGTCGAACTCGCGCACCGCGTCCGCGGGCTTGTCCAGGCGAACATTCTCGCCGGCGAACTGGCAACCTACGGTGCCCGGGTCGTACACCGACCAGGCGTTCTCTTCGACCAGTTTCTCGAATTCCTCCTGGGCAACTGCCTGCTGCGCAACCGCTTGTAGCCTGGTCTTCGGCGTGTCCGTCGTCGGGGCCTTTGCCGCAGCGTCGGAATCCGCCGAAGCCGCCGGCGCGATGCCGGCGGAGGTGTAGGGCGCGGCGGTCTTGGCGCTCGGCGCACCATCCGCCGGGGTAGGCGAAGAAGTCGACTTTCTGCAGCCCCACGACCCGAAGAGGGCAACTATCACCGCGAACGAGCGACCGATTCTCCCCGGCCCCCGGCGGTTCCGGTTCACGGGTTGATCTCCGCGCAGAGCTTGTCGAGTCGCTGCGCCTGAACCTCGCTGTTCTCTGCTCCACGAGGCAGCAGACCCGAGCTCACGGTGGAAGTTCCGTCTTCCAGATGGACGACGCTCTCGATGTCGTCCACCGCGTAGTTCATCTGGTTTCGCCAGGTGTACTCGTGGTGCGTGTAGACCCACTTGCCACTCAAGCAAGCGATCACGACCTCTTGGCGCTTGAACTGCAGGTTCGTGGTGTGACCGTTCCGCTTCCGCGTTTCTCGGATCGCCTTCTGTCCGCGCTGGAAGTAGGGCCCGGGCTTCGCCTTGATCTTCTTCAGGAAGGCCAAATGCTCGGCGAGTGATCCCCTTGACGCGCTCGATTCGTCCGTGGTCTTGCCCTTGGCCTTCTTGAGAGTGTTCCGCGCCTCGTCCGAATGGAGCCCAGCCGGGTACTTGACCAAGTAGATCTCGACGCCCGCGCAGTCGTCCACAGATGCACCGGGCACACACGCGGCGGCCCCTGCTTTCTTCCAGGCGCTGTCGTCCTCGCGCAACTTCTCGAGCTTCGGAGCCGCACCGCTCAAGATTGCCTTGCCCTCGACCGCGTGCTGGCCCTCCGGGAACTTGGCGACGTAGAGTTCCAGCTTCTTGCAGGCGTCGATCCCCGCCGGTTCACGACACGCAGCCGCGTCCGCATCGACCCACGCGAGGGCCTCTGCCTTCTCTTTGGACTCTTTCTCCGCCTGGGCGTCCTTCACCTTGCGGTCCTCCTCGGCCTGCTTGGCTTCGGTGGCCGCGGCCGCGCGCTGACTCTTGAGTCGCAGCGAGTGGCGTTTGAGCTTGTCGGACCCGGCGACCGCGCCGGCAAGCGCTGCGATCTTTTCGCCGTCGACTTCGTTGGCTTCGCCGGTGAACTCGGTGGTCGCCACGTCGATGACGCTGCCGCCGCCGGCAAGCTGGACCGTGACCACGTAGTTGTAGTTGACGACGGGCTGCCCATTGCGAACGATTTTCAGGAAGCCGGCCTTCTCGGTCTTCTGGACGCGAAGGGTCCCAATGACGTCCGCGTCCCTTTCCGCAACGAGCTGAAGGCCAGCTTGCGTGAGCTGCGCCTCGACGGCAGCTTGGATGACCGACTCTGCCTTCGCCTCGTTCTTGATGAAGATGCGCAGCGACGAGACTTCGGCCGACGCCTTCGGGTGTTCGACAGGCGCGGCCGTCCCTCCGCAAGCCGCCGCTCCCAGCCCCGCAATGAGTCCGGCGGTCCATGCCGCGGCCGCCAGGGTGTTCAATACCGATCCCATTCCTCAGCTCCTTCTGCCCCTCCGCCCGAGGCGAGCGGGTCATATTACGATGTTTACGATACGTATTCAGGATCATTCGAATAAGCAAAGAGATCAGGGGTGCGAACCCGCACTCCCGCGCGAAGCAAGCTGCTCCGAGACCTCGGGCGTCGAGTTGCTGAGCTGCGTGACGCACGTGGGCTTACACAGCAGGAGTATTCGGAGCGCCTGAATGTCTCGTTGCGGTACATTCAGAGCATCGAGGCGGGCCGCGAGAACCTGTCCGTCGAGAGCCTCGGCAAACTGGCCAAGGCGCTTCGAGTCTCCGTCGCCGAGCTGTTCACTGCCCCGGCGAGCACAACGGTCCGCCGCGGACGCCCACCCAAGCGTCGCGGCGAGACCGAGTAGCGGCTACCGCTTGCTCCCCCGCGACGGCTTCTGCTGCTCGCCCACAATGTACGCAACGGCCTCGGCGTGACCGGCCCGAAGGCGCTCCACCGCGTCTCGGCTTTCGGCTGCTGACAACTCCACCCCGACGAACAATCGACCCCGCTTGGAGCTGGCCAGCGCGAGCAGCCGTTCAGGCCGGCGGGCCACGTCGAAGTGCGCGACGTTGACCAGCACCGTCCCGGCGCTGGTGACGGCCAACGGGTCGAGGTTGATGCGCCGGCTCACGGCGAGCAGCTCCCGGCCCACTGACACGACCGACACTGCCAACCTCGAACCCGGTAGTCGACGCCGGCCTCGATGGCCGTCAGGACTCCGAACGCCAGCTCGGTCAGCTCCTGCTCGTCCCGCCGGTGGCGAACTAGGCGCTCGATCTGCACGTCCGGCTTCTTGGTCTTGGTCGTGGCGACGAGCTCGAGCTTTGCGTCAACGTGGCCGAGCGAGCGGGCGGCGATCTGGTAGAGCGTGACCTGGCCGTCGTTGTCGAGTTGGTCGGCCGTCCACCTGCGCTTGCTGGACTTCAGCTCCCACAACAGCTTCTCGCCGTTCCTCGAGATCACCGCGTCGATCGATCCGACGACGGGCACGGGCAGGATCTCACCGGTCACCGGATGGGCCAGCTCGATCGAGAACGAGCGCTCGCGGTCGATCAGCTCGAACGACGGTTTCACGGACTTTCGGAATGCTTCGACCATGCCGCGAGCCGTCTCGAGGATGGTGTCGCGGGTCTGGTCTTCGTCGAAGTGGACGGGGACGTCGCCCTCGGCGATCTCGTGGTCGAAGGACTCGGCGAACACATCGACGAGCTCGGGTGTGGTCGCGTTGCCTGACCCTTCCAGGTAGACGCCGACGGTGTCGTGCCAGGCCGTACCGAAGAGCAGCGCCACGGGGCGGTGCTCGGCAGGAACCCGACCGATGTACCGCATGGCGTACTGGTGAGGGCAGCGCAGGTAGGCGCTGATCCGCGACCACGAAAGGTAGTCGGTCACGGTCGGCGCGACGGTGGAGCTACGAACGTTCATCTGAACCTCGAAAAGGCGATGACCCGCAACCCCATCTCGGTGCTGCGGGCCATCTGTTGGGGGTTGTCGTTCAGGCGCGGTGGTCGTCGCCGTTGCCGCTGAGCTCGCTGATGATGCGGCTCGCGTCGGCCCTGCTCAGCTCGTTCAGGACCGCGTGACCGACTCGCTCTTCGAGGAACACCTCGAGGTCGCGCTTTTCCAGGCCCGTTCGGCGAGCAGCCGAGTGAAGCGCGGCGAGCTGGCGGCTCGTGGCGCGCTCTTGGGGCATCAGCGGTCGAGGACGTACCGCCGCCGACGGAGCCGACTCCCTCTCGGGTGGCCGGTCCTTCGATCCCCCGTAGAGCTCGAGCGCGACGCCGAGCATGGACGCGCACTTCTTGAGCGCGTCGGAGCTCGCGGCCTTCAGGTCATCAGCGACGCTCAGCACATCGCCGACCTTGTCGGTCGTGATATCGGAGCCGCCGAACGCTGTCTTGACGACGACGCCGGCCGTGAGCTTACCGAGCACGATGACCTCGCCCTGCTGGATCTCGTGCTGAAGCACCTCAAACGACCACTCGTGCTCGAACGCTTCGTTGAGCCGTTCGATGACGGCCGCGACATCGATGTACTTGAGCGCCTGCCCGTGGTGGCCCTTGCGCTGCTTGATCTGGTCAGCTCGAAACGGTCGCGTGAGTAGGTCTTTCTTCATCGTTTCCTCCAAGGAGCCCGAGATCAGCCAGTGACGTCCACCCACCGCCGCGGGCTGCGACGATGACGTGATCGACGAGCTGCACGCCCACGATGTCGGCCAGGCTGACCAGCGCGCCGGTCATGGTGATGTCCTCGCGGCTCGGGCTCGGATCGCCGGAGGGATGGTTGTGGACCATTACGAACGCGCTGGCCCCGCAACGGATGAGCGGCCTGAAGATGTCAGGCGGCGCGATCGCGATGCCGTGATGACCGCCGCTGGCCAGCTCGAGCTCGGCGATGACGTTCATGCGTCCGTCGAGCGCGACCGCCACCATGACCTCGCGGTCGAACCCACCAAGCCGGTGCTCGTACACCCGCGCGACCTCCTCGGACCGCGCGAACCGATGGCGTGGCAGCTCCGGGTAGCCGCGGCGCACCAGATCTTGAAGCGCGAGGACCGAGTGGAGGTTCGTATCGGAAAGACCCAGTGCTTCGAGCTCGCGAATGCTGAGGGTTCGCCAGCCGCCGGGGTGCGTGGACAGTCGAAGCGCGATCTCCCGGCCCAGCACCGTCGTGAGCTGCACGAGCTCCGGCGCGCCGAGCTCGTCGTACGGGAACGTCACGATGCCCTCACGTGTCGGTCCAGCAGTTGGCCGGCCAGACCCTCGAGCTCGAGTCGACGCGCGGGCTCGGCGGCTCGGGCCGTGGCCGTGATGGCGTTGACGAGCGTGTACGCGCTGGTCCTCTCGGGCAGCTCGGTCAGGCCTGCATCCGCCGTGACCTCGCGTTCGACGCCCTCGCGCTCACCGGCCGTGAGCTCGCGCATCGACTCGATGAGCTCGGCGAGCCTCTCGACTTGCACGTTGACCGAACGCCTCCAAGCGTCCATCAGGCCGCTCGAGTGCGTGAGCACGGTCGGGACTGCATCAGCCAGGAACTCACGCAGCCGCCCCGATTCACCGACGTGCCGGGCCGAGTACTCACCCATCCGTTGGGGAACGCGCAGGCCGTTCGTGCAGACCAGTCTGAACAACAGGCCACGCACGTGAAGCGCGGACCGACCGAACGAACTGGTCGAGATGTCGAGACCGGCGTGCGTGATGTCGCCGACCTTCGGCTCGACCGCACGTCCCGGAAACGTGATCCGGAGCGCGTCGGTCAGTCCAGTCGCGACGGCCCTGACCCGAACCTCGCCGAGCATCCCGTGCTGAGCCAGCACCGACCGCAGGGTCGTGATCAACTCGTCGGCGTCGAGCGCGGCGTACCGGTCGCTGACCAGCGCGGCGGCTTCTGTTCCTCGCAGCCGAAGCGTTGCAGGCATCGGTCGATCGACTGAGCCGAGCGCCCAATTCACGATCGTGAGCTGGAGCGGTCCCGGCAGTCGCCGCAAGAACTCGACCGGAACGTTCAGGCGAGTGCACAGGTTCTGGAGCGCGTTGTGGCGCAGCAAGATCGGATCACGGTGTTGCAGCAAGGGCTGGAGCGCGAAGTGACCGTCGTGCGGCTTGACGCCCCAGACCCGCAGGTCAGTGACCGGATGATCGGAAGCCGCCCCGTCGGTTCGGTGGCGCGCCACGAACATCTCGGCGGCCGTGTCGAAGTCGGTCTCGACGTCAGACCACACGGCAGTCATGTCGGGCGTGGTGGTGAGCGGGGGCGGGAGCCCCGGCTCGGGTTGTTGAATGGATGCGTTCATGTCTCCTCGGCGAAGAAGCGGGTGATGGACGCGGTCTCGCCGCAGTCCGGGTTGTTGGCGGCTCAGCCGATGACGTCTGCGAGCACGTCCGTGAGCCAGCTCTGGCGCTCAGGCGGCCGTGGCCGACATCGCTCCACCGGCTGCGAAACTGGCCGGTCCAGCACGACACGCAGGACCAGCGCGTGGTCGTGGACATGCGCGGCCTGGGAGGTGAAGTTCAATCCGCCGCGACCGCCACGCCAGCGAAGTCGGAGGTCCTGGCTGTCCGCGAACGCTCGCACATCCCCGAAAGGCCGGAGCGCCAGGGCCGCGCGCCGCAGACGAGACCGACTGACCACGACGTCGCTGCCGTCGACCAACAGGCCCAGCCACGGTCTTGCGGTGTCGGCCAGGAGGTCGCCAAGCAGCACCTGCGGCTCGAGCTCGACCCCGCCATCCGACCAGCGGGCGCCGGCTACGAGCCGCTCAGCTGCAGCGAGCGCTCGCCGACTCCGCCCGTCATCCCGGAGCGCAGCTTCCCGGTGCCGCGCACGAACAACCAGACGCCGAAACCGGTCGACCACGTCGTCGCGTCGCGCAAGCTCCTCAAGCTGGACGGCGGACACGCCGAGCGCGGCCCCGAGACACCCGGCGTCGTCACGCAAGGCATCTCGGAGGGCGTCGGCATCGTCGGCGACCAGCTCACGCAGCCTGGTCGTCGCGCTCGCCATCGGCTGCCTCGACGGGACCGTGAACCGGCTCGGGAACGTCGATGTCCGGGGACGGGTGCGGTTCACCGGTCTTCGGTCGACGGCAAGACAGGCGTTCCCGCACGAACAGCAGGTCCGGGCTTTCGTTGTGCGCTGCGCGCCGGAGACGGCGGGCAATCAGGTACGGGTTGGCGCCCCGGGGGACCCGAAGGCTGAGCGTGCCGAACTCGTTCAACAGCAGTCGGCGCTCTTCCAGATCACTGGGTCGCAGGGTTCGTCCGTTGATTCGCATGAAGAGTACTCCTGAAAGAGGAGCGGGCGTCCCGCGCTGATGCGAGACGCCCGCTGGTTGGTGTCGTGGATGTTCGAGGGTCAGCGACCGGCGTCGTACGGACTCCAGTCGCGGTCCCATCGTGGATCGTCGGGATCGAAATCGAACTGCCCGTGTCGAGGCACGAGGGGTGCATTCATCCGCGACCCGAAGGTCGGTGACGCTGGAGGCGAGGCCGGGCCAGGTGGCAGCGCCGGGTGCCTGATCAGCCAGGCGAACTTGACGGCGTTGCCCTGCACGATGAGCACGCCGGTGTAGCGGGAGCCGTCGGTGGCGCGGAGCTCGAGACCACGCGGTGGCTCCGAGGTTTCGCGCAGCCAGTCGAGCGCACGTGAAGCCTGCCCTGAGATCTCACCTCGGCCGCGCTCGACGGCGCGCAGCAGCTCTTCGCCAATGAACTCGGCGACTACGTCGACGGCCAAATGGCCTCGCCGATGGCTGCAATCAAGACGCCGGCCGCAGCGGCGGCCAGTCCCCTTCGGGTGGCGTCGTTGCGCCAGACGCGGGTGATGAACGCGAGCTTGTCGCTGTCGCTGTCGATAGTCATGGTTCCACTTCTCCTTCTGCGCCGCGAAGGGCGCGCTTGAACACCGATTCGGTGATCGTTCAGTCGATCGCCGCGGACCGAGCTCGCCAGATCAGGATGAGCTGCGCGACGGCCATTACAATGATCGCGATGGTCTGCAGGACCTTGGGCAGATACTCGCCCATGCGCCTCCTCGGAAACGCAAGCGTGTTGGCGCCTCCGTAGTTGTTATCCCTTGGCAGCCAGAAGAATTGCGCGCGCAGAGCCGGGCGCGCCAGCCGCCGCCGGCCACGCCCAGCTCCGTCCGTTCACTTGACGAGCGCCTAGATCTGGAGCTCTTCGATGGCGCGCCGAATGCCGCGCGTGAAGGTCACGCGGCGCCGACGGGGAACCAGCGCGGCACACCTCGGAAGCGCGTCTTTGATGAGCTCCCACACCGCTTCAGCGGGGTCGTCGCTCGCCAGCGCTCGATCGAGCTCTTCGACCTCGGGCTCGTCCAGGTAGTCGCGCAGGTGACGGGCCAACGCGAAGCCGGCATGTTCGTAGGTGGTCCTCGACGCTTCGATGACCACGCCTCGGAAGAACGAAGGCAATGTGCCGCGGCTGAACGTGTTGATGTTACTGGTGTTATTGGACATGACGCAGACTCCACTCTGGACCTGAAAGCGGTCCTTCGCAGCGCCCCCGCGTCATGTCGGATGGGTCAGCCGTGACCCGCGCGGCGTTGCCCAACATGGGCAAAGGTGTCGCTGACACTCTCGGGGCCGGAGCCCGCGCAATTGGCGCAACATGAACACGCTGCGCGCCGGTGCAAGGGGGGCGTCCTACCCTGATGGGCAGAGAAGGAAGGCTCAAGGCGGGGACGACGTTCCATCGATTGCAGAGCAAGCGTGCAAGCGTGCATCCCGCGCCAGCAAGCACCAACCTCGCCGGTATGGAGAACGAAGCGATGGGCATTGGAGAGATCCTCAGGGGCTACTTTGGCGATCAGCAGCAGAAGGCGGTCGCGCTCGAGTGGGGCCAGAAATGGGCTGAATTGACCGGAAAGACCTACACCGCCTCACACCTTGCATCGAGCCTCAGCCGCCTCATGAAGAACGATCCAGTTGGCATTCGGTTCTTCTTCCTGACGCCTGAGAAGGGCGAGCCACTCTTCGACCTACTCGACGTGCCACACGACCAGCGACGACACATCCGCAAGATGGCGAACGAGTTGCTGGTGCCAGTGGAGCAGCAACCCGCCCGACTTCTCGTGAACATCACGCCTTGGCATGGCACGCGCGACGAGCTCGACCAAGTCTTCCGCGCGGTCGAGTCAGTGGTCCTCCGCGAGCATGGCCTCTTCCCTGCAGTCCTCGTGCTCACCGAGGAGCAATACCGCGCCCTGCCCAGGACGTTCGACGACTGGAAGGCCCGGGTGCGCATCTGCCGGGTGACCCCGGAAGAAGCCGACTCCGTCCTCGAAGACGAAGCGGGGGTGGAAGGACTCGTTCTTTCCCCGACGCGATTCCCAGACTACTCCCGGTGGGCTGCCATCGCGGTGCGTAGCGGCAGCCTGGTCTTGGAGCCTCCGGATGCGTTCGAAGTGTTCCAGAAGCGCGGCGCCCTCGCCCCACTGCCACGCATCGACGCACCTGTTGGCGACGACGTGGACGGTGATGGCGGTGGCCACGAACTGGAACTGCCCGACGACCCGCTGCGCCTGAGACGCTTGATGTGGGAGCTGTCGACAGAGCAGGGTGCGCGGGACCTTGGATGGAGTGCGGGGGACCGGCTTGCGCTGGGGCGACGACTCGGCATCTCCGTGGCATCGACCGAATCCGAACGAGTTGATGCACGACTGGCAATGCTGGGGCGACAGCTCGCGGCCCAGGGGGTCAGGGGAGTCGCGTCCTGCAGCACGGACGAGCTCGCCAGGGTGCTGCTTCGCGCGAAGACACGAGAGACAGGACCAACGGTCTTGCGAGTCGACGGATCGCTACATCTGATCAACATCCCCGCGGAGGTCGCGGAGCAGTTCGCGAACGAGCCGATTGTGAGAGTGCACGCGGTGAAGGCGCCCTCCTCGCCGCTGGCCCGCGTGCTGGGCTTGCTCAGCACTTGGGTCCACGAGGACTACCTTCGCGATCCCTTCCTCGAAAGCGCACTGCCGGCACTTGCGGTGCCTGGTGAGGACGAGCGTCTCGTTGTCCATGCAAGGACTTCGCTCTTGCGCTGCCCCGCGAAGCCGCCCGAGCGGCACGGTGACCTGGTCCCTGATCCGCTGGTGGTGCTCGGCGCGTTGCTCGGCCCAGCTCTGCCGCCTGTGACCGCTCGCCTCGTGCCGAAGCGATCCGAAGGCCGCCCGGTGCAATTCGTGGCGGTCCTGGAGAAGGTTCGCTCTCAGCTCAGCTCGGACGAACCGTGGTTGTCAGGGCGGCCACGGTGGCTGGACGACGTTGTGGCCACGGAGTCCGACCGCATCGTGTGGGTCAGCCTTGAGGAGTGGCACGGCGACGAGCAGAGCGGACGCCTTTCGTACGAGCCCCAAATCCGGGAGGCCCGCCCACTGCACTTCCCGCCTGACAGGTGGACGCCAACTGACGAAGACACGTGGCTCTCGATGGTCGAGCACTCACCCGCGTTCGGCATGGCGCCCATCGAGCCGGACTTCAATCGGATCGAAGGCTCCCACTCATCCCGGGGCCCAGTTCGCGGAAGGGTTTACAAGGAGCGCGGGACCGTCGGGTGGGAAGGCATTCGCGCCCAAGCGGCGCAGCTCTGGCAGGCAATTCGTCGCGCAGTGGCTGGCGGCAACTGCGTGTCGATGGGTCCCGGCGTCGTGTTGCTAGATCTTGCGGCCGGCGTGTCCGCGAGCGTTTCCCTGCGTGTATGGCCGGGCGGGACCGGGAAGCCGCTCGAGGTGCGGGTACCGGTGAGTATTTCGGGGAAGGGCACGGACGATGCAGAAATGCTGTCGGTGGTCACGGCAGATTTCGAGACAGGCTTCCGGGTGGGAAGCTATCGGGAATCCAGGACGTTGCCTTCCGGCCTCGAGCTGTGCGGCGAAGGGGTCGTGGTCACCGTGATCCTGACGGTCAACACCGTGACGGCTGCAAGCCTGGGCGCAAACGGCTTGGCTACGATAGCTGCTGCAGACGACTGATCGCCAATCCCGTGCAAGGCCGGGCTCGCGTGCCGATCTCCTCGAGCATATCCAACCGAAGGGTCGGGTCAGGGAGCGGAATGTCGGTCATTCGACCCGCGCTACCAGAAAAGAGGGAAGGGGCTTCGGGATGCTGGACGGCGTGACCGTAAGCGAATCCGGTTCGAGCGCAGAGTTGGTCTTCGGTCTTCTCCGCATCAGCGCCGCGGCTTGCATCCTGTCCTGTTCGGGCATCTCGTGACGCGAGAACACTTGGCGGTGAGTGAAGTAGCACTGGGCGCTGTTCGCCCACGCGGCGTCGGTCTCGTCGTACTTGTTCCCACGGGTCTCGAACGCAGATGCGCGTGCTGCCACGAAGAGCTGGGTCGCGGTTAGCGGCAACACCAAGAGATCCGGCCTCCCGTCCCGTGTGAAGATCGCCACCGGGTTATCGGAGCAGTACAAGTCCGTGTCACCGGAGGATGTGTCGGCTCGAACGACTTCGAAGTGGAAGTCCGTGAGAGCGGTACTGACCATGAGACGCGCAGTCGCTCGGCCGAGCGGCTGCTCCTCCAGGCTCATCCGAAGAACGTGCCGGCAGATGAACGTCACTCCGTGCGTCTGGATTGCGTTCAATCGGGCCACGCCCGACGCGTTCTCGAACTCGCGTCCCCGAATGTGCAAGTAACACGCGTGGAACAGCATCGAAACGAGCACACGGTCTGTCCGATCACCGTCGAGTAGCTTTGGCAGCACGTCGAACAGCCCGGTCTCCAGCTCCCCGTGCACGTTGAACTCCTGCTCGCGGTCGAAGGTGTAGAAGTCGCCCTCAACGCAGACGTTCTTCACTGCGGTCTGGAAGGACCGCTGCCCGTCGAACGCCCAGACGGGAGCCTCGCGGCCTGCCGATGGACTAGCTGAGAAGTTCTTGAGAAAGCCCGCCGGGAGGAAGTGTTGCTTCGTGTTCACGCCGAATCCCTGGGTGTCAGTGTCGCGCGTCTGCGTCGCCCGTGCCGTCGTCGCCACCAGCCAGCGCCCCCCTCGCCTCCACCAGCGACCCCGCCGCCAGCCCGACCGGCTCGGCCCTTGCTTCCTCGGCTTCGGTCAACTCCACGTTCAGCGCCTTCAGCGTGGACTTCGCTTTGCGGAGCAGCAGGTCCAGGCCTTTGCCACCCTTCCGGATTTCGTCAGCCAGCTTCTCGGCGTCGCCCTGGATGGACTCGGCCAGACCCCGCATTCTGCCCAGACGGTCGACCTCTTTCTGGATGCGATGTTCGATGTCGGCGAGGGCGCTGATGTCGCCCTCGTCCTCACTACGCCTCTGCTGGCTCGCCAGTGCGAGGCCCAAGACGACTGCTGCGTGAAGGTAGGGATCAGTCCCTTCGTCCTCGTCGTCCCAGACGACGAGGATGTCGCTGCCGTAACGCGCGAAGTTCGGGAACCCCTTCGGCGCGTGGCTCTTGGACATTACGAACAGACCCGTTCCCGCCGAGCGGTTACCGCGAGCCAGCTCGAGCTCCGCCAGCGCCTGGGTCACCGTGTACCCGGCCTCTCGTTTGGCCTCTACCACGAGCGCGCACCCGGAGTACGCGCTCTCGGCCGTGAAGCGGAGCACCTGGTCGCCGACCTTGCAGCCCGCCTTGGCGCCAACGGTATTGCCGGTCGCGTCAACGGTGACGGGCGCGCCTTGAACGGACCGCTGGACGAAGCGGGTTACCGCGTCCTCGAAGGCAATGCCGCCTCGAGGTGACTTGAGCTCGCCGCGCTTGCGCTCTTCGATACGGACGAGTGCCTCGCGGACGTCCGCCTCGAACTTCTGCTGGCGCTCCTGCATGCGCTCCATGGCTTCCTGCTGCGATTGGACGTGCTGCTCGAGCAGGGTCGAGAGCGCCGTCTTGAGCACCGCCATCGGGGAGTCGGGCAGGTCCGGGTTCATCGAAGTGACGAACGCGGTTCGGGCGTCGGAAACCTCGCGCATCATTCGGCTCAAGAGCGACGTCTCGTCGTTGGCGTCCAATGCCTTGGTGGCCAACGCGAGCTGCTTGCTCCGGTCGCTGTCGGCCTTCTCGAGCTCCTGGCGGAGAGCGCGCAGGAACCTGGCGACGGCACCGTCTTCGGCGCTCGGATCGAGCGCACGGGCAACCTCCACCTGGCTTGAAGCCAGCGCCTCGCGCAGCTTGGACTCCAGCAAAAAGATCACTCCCTCGCTGTCCGTCGGGCTCAGGCGCTTGAGCAGCAAGCTGTTCTCTCCGAGCTCGCGGGCCAGCGTCTGTGCCAGAGCGCCCCGCCCTGGCGCCAGGAACTGGTCCATGGTCTGTGCGAGCTCGCCACCGTCGCGGAGGAATCCCTCGAGCCGAGCGACAACTTGCCCGTCGCGGGGGTCGAAGTACCGCGCCAGCACCTGGACGAACGTCGCCTGCTGCCGCTCGACGTACGCGGCGAGCTGCCGCTCCAGGTCCTCGCTCAGCGTGCGACCGATGTCCTGCAAGCGAGCTTCCTCGGCTTGCTTGTAGGCGTTCATGAGAGCGCGAAGGCCGACGGTCCAGGCGTCGGTGACAAGACCCACCCGCTGGGCTTCGTTCAGTGGCTCAAAAACGGACACCGCGTCGGTGCGGCGGTCTCGGATATGCGCTTCGACGACGTCGGCTTCGACGCCGACGAGAACCGTGAGGGGAGCTTGCGTGGTCATGCACGTCCCTTCTTCACGAACCGTTCCATCATCGCAGTCGCCGGATCATTCGGTTCTTCCATGGGTCGAATCCCCCCGCCCAAGAAGATCTCTTCTGGCGCCAGAGGAGTTGTTACCCTCCCAGGGCCGATGGCTCGTGTGCTCCTGGCGTGGATCGGCCTGACCGATCTCAAGGCCGCTGAGGGTGGCGGCGCGGGCCCCATCGCGGAGGCCCTGGCGGCGCGCAAGTTCGACCAGGTCGTTCTGCTGAACAACTTCCCCAAAGAGCAGATCAACCCGTACGTGCGTTGGGTTGCGAAGCAGACCGACGCGGAAGTGGTCGTTCAGCAACATGTGCTGTCGTCTCCCACTGACCACGCCGACATCTACCGCGCGGTGAGCAGCACTGTCGCCTGGACGCTCGAGAAGCACGGCGCCAAGACCAGGCTCACTTTCCACCTCAGCCCCGGCACCCCCGCGATGGCGGCGATCTGGATCATCGTCGCCAAGACCCGGTTCGGGGCGGAGCTCATAGAGTCCTCGAGGGAGAAGGGCGTCGCGACGGTCAACGTTCCGTTCGAGCTGGCTGCGGAGTTCATCCCGGCCGCCGTCCAACAGACCAGCGCGGACCTGGCGAAGCTTGCTGACGGTGTTCGCCCGGAAGAGCCAAAATTCGGTGATATTCTGCACCGAAGCGAGGTGATGAAGCGCTTGGTCCGCCGTGCCCGGCAAGCCGCCCCGTTCTCCGAGTCCGTCTTCATCGAAGGTGAATCCGGCACTGGCAAGCAGTTGCTCGCCGAGGCCATTCACGGGGAAAGTCCGCGGAAGGGCAAGCCCTTCGTCGAAGTGAACTGCGGCGCTATCCCAAAGGAGCTCTTCGAGTCGCAGTTCTTCGGGCACACCCGGGGCGCCTTCACCGGCGCGGACCGCGACCACAAGGGGTTCTTCGAGCAAGCGGACGGCGGCTCGCTCTTCCTGGACGAAGTCGGTGAGCTCGCGGTCGAGCACCAGGCCAAGCTGCTGAGAGCTCTGCAGCAGCGAAGAGTACGGCCCATTGGCGGCCGGGCCGACGTGCCCGTAGACGTGCGTGTCATCGCCGCGACCAACCGCAACCTCCTCCAAGAGGTGCGCGAAGGAAGATTCCGAGAAGACCTCTACTTTCGGCTGGCGGTGTTGGTCCTCAAGACGCCGCCGCTCAGGGAGCGCGAGGGCGACGTTAGTTTTCTGCTCGATAGGCTGCTCGACAAGCTCAACGCGGAGATGGCCAGCCGGCCCGGCGCCGTCCAGAAGAAGGTTTCTGTCGGCGCAAGAAATCTTCTTCTCCGGTACGATTGGCCTGGCAACGTGCGGGAGCTCGAGTCCACCCTTCGGCGGGCGTTCATCTGGTCGAGGGGCGCGGTCATCGATGAGGGCGAGGCGCGCGATGCGCTACTCGCCGCGCCAAGGTCGTTGACTCCCGAAGTCCTCGGCCGCCCCTTGGGCGGCGGTTTCAACCTGTCGGACTTGATGGCGGACGTGGCGCGCCACTACCTGTCTCGCGCCATGCAGGAGGCCCAGGGCAACAAGACCCTGGCGGCATCGTTGGTCGGCCTCGCCAGCTACCAAACGCTCAAAGGCTGGCTCACGAGGTACGGGGTGAAGGAATGATGGAACGGAACGTGCTGCTGGGGCGAGCATGCTCCCCGAGGACGCGCTGATGAAGTCGAGGAACTTCGAGTTCCTGCGACCGAGGCATCCCGAGCTCGCCGACCTCGGTGGGTTCGCCGAGGTCTACGCGCGTCCGGACCCCGCAAGCGCGCTCGTGAAGCTGCGCTCCTTCATGGAGACCGTCGTCGCCATCATCTACGAGACCTACCGACTGCCACGGCCGTACACCGATAGCGTCTTCGATCTCCTGAACGAGACGCCGTTTCGGACCGCCGTCCCCGATGTGGTGCTCGGCAAGCTCCACACAATCCGCAAAGCAGGCAACAAGGCTGCTCACCACGACCCTCCGAGCGCGCAGGCCGCGCTCCAGGCGCTTCGTGACGCCTTCGACATCGCGCAGTGGGTCTTCCTCCGCATCGATCAGGGCAACCGCGCTCAGTGCCCGGCTTACTCAGACCCTCCGGCGACGGCAGCGACCGACAGCGCGGCGCTCCAGAAGGCGAAGAAGGACGCCCTGGAGAAGCTGGCCCAGCAGGACGCGCAACTCCAGAAGGTGCTCGCCGACCTCGAAGACGAACGGCGGAAGCGCGAGGCGGCCGAGAATTTCGTCGCACACACCCAGGAACAGCTCGAGGCGCTCCGCAGCGAGGGACAGAAAGCGGCGAACGTCCTCCATCTGAGCGAGGAGGCAACGCGCCGCCGCCTCATCGACCAAGCACTGGTCGAGGCGGGCTGGAACGTCGGCGCTGGCGGGAAGAGCAACGATCAGGTGGGTCAAGAGATCCAGCTCTCGACGATGCCCACCGAGTCGCGAGAAGGTTATGCCGACTACGTGCTCTACGGCGATGACGGCAAGCCGTTGGCCGTGGTCGAGGCGAAGAAGACCGCCAAGGACGCCCGCATCGGTCAGGAACAAGCACGCATCTACGCCACTTGCCTCGAGAAAGAAACCGGACAGCGGCCGGTCATCTTCTACAGCAACGGCATCGACATCTATGTATGGGACGACTCGCAGGGGTTCACCCCGCGAAAGGTCTACGGCTTCTACTCGAAAGACAGTCTCGAATACCTCCTGCACCAGCGAAAGAACAAGAAACCGCTGGCCACCATGGCCCCGGACATCACCATCGCCGAGCGCATGTACCAGCTCGAGGCGATGAAGCGCGTGAACGAGCGCTTCGAGCAGAAGTTTCGCCGTGCGCTGCTGGTCCAGGCAACCGGCACTGGCAAGACTCGCGTCGCCGTGTCGCTCTGCGATCTGCTCATGCGTGCGGGTTGGGCCAAACGCATTCTCTTCCTCTGCGACCGGCGCGAGCTTCGCAAGCAAGCCAACAACGTCTTCAAGGAGTTCCTCCCGGACGAGCCTCGAGTGGTAGTCGACAGCACGACCTCGTCCGACCGAGACAAGCGCATCTACCTCGCGACTTACCCAGCGATGCTGAAGTGCTACGAGACGTTCGACGTCGGGTTCTTCGACCTAGTCATCTTCGACGAGTCGCACCGGAGCATCTACAAGAAGTACCGCGAGCTGGTGATGTACTTCGATGCGTTCCAGGTGGGCCTGACGGCTACGCCGCTCAGGTACGCCGACCGAGACACCTTCAAGCTGTTTGGGTGCGAGCACAACGACCCGACAGCGAACTTCACCTACGAGGAGGCGGTGAGCTCGATTCCTCCGTACCTCGTGCCGTTCCGGGTGCGCGAGTTTCAGACGCGGTTCCGCGAGGAGGGGTTCAGGTACTCGCAGATGTCGGCGGACCAGCAGACGGAGCTGGAGGCGCAGGAAGACCAGCCAGACAGCGTTGAATTCACGCCCGCACAACTCGATCGCGATGTCTTCAACAAGGACACGAGCCGTGTCGTCCTCCGGAGCTTGATGCAAGAGGGCATCCGCGACGCCACGGGCAGCCGCGTCGGCAAGACGATCGTCTTCGCGAAGAGTCACTTGCACGCAGTCCACCTCGCCGAGCTCTTCGCGGAGATGTACCCGCAGTACGGCGGCGCTTTCTGCCGAGTCATCGACCACCAGGAACCGCGGGCCGATCAGCTCATCGACGACTTCAAGACCAAGGACTCGGAGCCCGTCATCGCCATCTCTGTCGACATGCTCGACACGGGCATCGACGTCCCCGAGGTCGTGAACCTCGTCTTCGCAAAGGCGGTCAAGACGCCGGCGAAGTTCTGGCAGATGATTGGGCGCGGGACCCGGCTATGTCGAGACCTGTTTGGTCCCGGCAACGACAAGTCCGAGTTCCTCATCTTCGACCACGGCAAGAACTTCTGGTTCTTCGAAGAGGAGTACCAGGAGAAGCAGCCGGCTCCCCAGAAGTCCCTGCTTCAACACTTGTTCGAAGCGCGCATGGCTGTCGCTCAGGCGGCGCTCGACGCCATGAGCGAGCCTGACTTCCAGTCAACCGTGGACCTCCTGGTCAGGGACGTCCGCGACGCGATGGACTCGAGGAGCATCGACGTGCGCGACCGGCGGCGGGAGCTCGAGCTCCTGTCCAACCGGGACACCGTCGCCCAGTTCGCGGCAGCGACCAAGGCAGACTTGCTATCCATCGCCGCGCCGCTCATGCAGTGGCGCAACATCCGAGGTGACGAGGATGCCTACCGGTTCGATCTGCTCATGACGCGCCTCGAGGAGGCGGTGATCAAGGGGTCGCCCAGGGTGGCGGATCTGAAGGCTGCCGTCGAAGCCGAGGTCGCGCTGCTCATGAAGAACCAGAACCCGGTCAAGGCGAAGGCCGAGGCCATTCGCGCGGTCCAGAGCAAGGAGCTCTGGGCCACCGTGACCGCCGCCAAGCTCGAAGAGATCCGAACCGAGCTCCGCGGCATCATGAAGTACCAGGCGCAGACGAATCCCTCTCGCCTCGTACCCAAGGTGTACGACGTCGCAGAGCAAGTGGTGCACAGCTACGATCGCACGCCCACGCTCGATGGCCTGGATCTGATCGAGTACCGGCATCGCGTGGAAAGAGTCCTGCGCGAGCACTTCATGAATGACCCCACCCTCCAGCGCATTCGCGCCGGCAAGACAGTCCGGGACGAGGACCTGGACGCACTCGCGAAGCTGGTGCTCCAGGTCGACGACAAGGCGAACCTCAAGCACCTGATCCAGCCGGAGACGAGGCAATCGCTGACTGACGCGCTTCGCGGTCTCGTGGGCCTCGATCCCGAAGCGGTCGATGCCGCGTTCACTGGCTTCGTCCACAAGCACCTGCACCTTTCGGCCCAGCAGCTCAGGTTTCTGCAGCTACTGAAGAATCACATCGCACAGAACGGCGGCATCGAGCTCGAGCGCCTCTACGACCCTCCCTTCACCGACCTTCACGCCAACGGTGTCGATGGCCTGTTCACCGAGAAGGGTCAGCTCGACGAGCTCCTCGGAATCCTCGAGGCGTTCCAACCGCGCAAGGCAGACCCGTCGAGCCCACCCCCTGAGAGCAAGCAAGCATGATCACTGGAAAGCTCAAGAACGACATCGACAAGCTCTGGGAGGAGTTCTGGACCGGCGGTATCACCAATCCGCTGACGGTCATCGAGCAAATCTCGTTCTTGATGTTCGCGCGCTTGCTCGACGTCGCCGAGACGCGCAACGAGGCGCGTGCCGCGCGGACGAAGAAGCCGTTCAAGCCCGTCTTCGGCCCGAAGGAGCAGGATCTGCGCTGGTCGCATTTCCGGCACCTCAAGGCTGAGAAGATGCTCGGCATCGTGCGCGACAAGGTGTTCCCGCACTTCCGCAGCCTCAACGGCGGCACGACCTTCGGCGAGTACATGGCCGACGCACAGCTCATGATTCAGAGGCCGAGCCTGCTCGTTTCCGCCGTGAACAGGATTGATGCCCTGCCCATCACCGAGGGCGACACCAAGGGCGACCTCTACGAGTACTTGCTGAGCAAGCTGACGACGGCCGGCATCAACGGACAGTTCCGGACTCCACGCCACATCATCCGCTTCATGGTCGAGATGCTCGAGCCGAAGCCGACCGAGACCGTGGGCGATCCGGCGTGCGGCACGGCCGGCTTCCTTGTTGGGACAATGCTGTACTTGCTCGAGAAGCACAGCTCCGCCAAGGGTACCTACAAGGCCGAGAGCGGCGAGAGGGTTTACACGGGCGACAAGCTGGAGCAGCACCGGAGCCACATCCAGAACGACATGTTCCATGGCTTCGACTTCGACAGCACCATGCTCCGTATCGCGTCGATGAACCTGATGCTCCATGGCGTGGACAACCCCGACATCCACTACCAGGACACGCTCTCGAACTCCTTCCCGGAGCGTTTCCCCAAGCAGGCCAGCGGCTGCTTCGACGTGGTGCTGGCGAACCCGCCGTTCAAGGGGAGCCTCGACGCCGAGGATGTGCACCCGTCGCTCACTCAGAAGGTGAAGACGAAGAAGACGGAGCTCTTGTTCGTCGCGCTCATTCTGCGGATGCTTAAAAAGGGCGGCCGCAGCGCGACCATCGTGCCTGACGGCGTTCTCTTCGGATCGTCGAAAGCCCACGTCGCGCTCCGCAAGATGCTGGTCGACGACAACCAGCTCGAGGCTGTCATCTCACTCCCGTCGGGCGTGTTCCGACCGTACGCGGGCGTGTCGACCGCCATCCTCGTATTCACGAAGAATGGCGAGACGGATCACGTCTTCTTCCACGACGTCGGCGCCGACGGTTTCTCGCTCGACGACAAGCGCGACCCGGTCAAGGAGAACGACCTGCCGGATGCGCTCGAGCGCTGGCGAAAAAGGAACCCGAAGCAGGACGCGGACCGCACGGCCAAGCACTTCATGGTGCCGGTCGCTGACATTCGGGAGAAGAACTTCGACCTCTCCATCAACCGATACAAGGAGACAGTGCACGAAGAGGTGAAGTACGAGTCGCCGAAGGTGATCATCGGCAAGCTGCGGGCGCTGGAGGCGGAGATTGCGAAGGACCTGAAGGCGCTGGAGGGGATGTTGTGACGACCGGCGCCGCCTGGCAGCGCGTGCGTGTTGACGACGTCGCGAGCATCGAGCGCGACGCTGTTCTGCCCGGAGACATCGCGACGGGGACGAACTACGTCGGGCTTGAGCATATCGACAGTGACGGAAACTTCGTCGGGATGTCGCCCGTGGTATCGGGCGTGCTGGCCAGCAACAAGTTTCGCTTTGGGCCGAAGCACATCCTGTTTGGGAAGTTGCGACCCTACCTGAAGAAGACCGCGCGCCCGGATTTCTACGGCATCTGCAGCACGGACATTGTGCCGATACTTCCTGGCCCGCGGGTTGACCGCGGATTCCTGTTCCATTTCCTGCGTCACCCCAAGACGGTCGAAGAGGCCGTGCTCAGGTGCGCCGGCGCAAATCTTCCACGTCTGAGCCCTCGTGACCTCGAGGCACTGGAGCTGCCGCTGCCCCCGCTTCCCGAGCAGCGCCGCATCGCCGACATCCTCGACAATGCCGACGCGGTTCGGCGCAAGCGGAAGCACGCCATCGCGCTCACCGAGGAGCTGCTGCGGTCGGCGTTCTTGGAGATGTTCGGGGACCCGGTGACGAATCCGAAGGGGTGGCCGGTGTCAACGTTCGGCGCCGAGCTGCAGAAAATGGAGTACGGACCTCGCTTCTACAACGAGAAGTACTCGAGTGACGGAGTGCGCATCGTGCGCATCACTGACCTCAGCGCGGGGGGGGCGCTGGACTTCGAATCGATGCCCCGCCTCTCGATGTCCGAGGCGGACCGTGCCCGGTACGCGCTCAAGCCGGGCGAGATCATTTTCGCAAGAACCGGGGCGACAGTCGGCAAGACGGCACTCGTCGAGGAAGAGGCGCCCGAGTGTGTCGCGGGCGCCTACTTTATTCGCCTGCAACTGAAGAAGCGCGTGCTGCCGCGCTATGCGCGGATGGTGATCGCCAGTGAACGTGTCCAGGCGTTCATCGCGCGCCGCTCGCGGCAATCGGCGCAGCAAAACTTCAGTGGCCCGGGAATTCGCGAGTTGGCGCTACCGGTTCCCCCGCTCGCGCTTCAGCGCACGCTGGAAACGGTCGCTGGGCGTTGCGCGAAGGTGGAAGCCACGCAGAGAGCGCACGACAGGATCGCGGCCGACTTGTTCGACGCTCTCACGCAGCAGGCGTTTCGCGGGGAACTGGGACGAGCATGATCACACGCATCGAGCTGGAGAACTTGAAGGGCATCCGACCGCCAAACATCGATCGGACTGGTGCTTGTCTCGCATGGCCCGACGCTTGCACAGGAGGCTCGGAGGTCAACCATGATTCACGCAATTGAGCTGGAGAACTTCAAGGCCTTCGGCAACAGGGTGCGCTTGGACTTCGCTCCCATCACCCTCATCTACGGCGAGAACAGCGCGGGGAAGAGCTCGATCTTGAATGCGCTCAACCTTCTGAAGCAAACACGCTTCAGCCGTGAACACGGAGCGCTGCTCCTGCCGCGCGCGGAGGGCGGGTTGGTGGATCTTGGGAGCTTTCACGAGCTCTTGTACGACCACGATGCCGAGCGGACATTGTCTCTTCGGCTCGACTTGCGAGGCTCGTCAAGGATGCTCCGCACACGCGACGAAGGTGAGACCGGGCGGGCCATTGGTCTGGAGGTATCGTTCCGGCAAAAAGGGGCAGGTGACGTCGCTCTAGCGGGCTTTCGTGTCTTTGATGGGCAACGACTTGAATCAGTCGCCCAGTTCGAACCGCAGGATCTGCACGGTGCACAGCTACAGCACAGTCGCCGTTTCTCACCCTTTGGACCGTACGGCATGCGACGGGATAGGAAGGGCCCAGGAAGACCGCGCGGTGCCGTGTGTACGGAGGTCGTAGCCGACGACCACTACTGGGAGGCTGAATACAGTCGAACCCTTCAACTGCGCACGGAGATTCTGGAGTCACTCGCAGCGATGCGAGAAGAGATCGCGCGACAACACCCGGATCGGCAAGGGCGGCTGTTTCCGGACGAGGAGTTCACGGTCGAATCCGTTGACGCAGCGATCAGGTTCTACAACTCTGAGTTCTCCCTCGCCGCGTACGCAGCGCGGAGGCGATCCGCATCGCACGGCGGAGTTGTCGCGTTGGACGGATTCATCCCGTTTGCCGTGAGTCCAGATGCGGGGGGGGAATACCCCGAGCGGACCGCCGCGACGTACCACCGGCGATCCAGATTGCCGCTACGGACGCACTTCATCGAAGCTGCGGACACATTGATGGAAGCGGGGGTGTCGTTGGAGATGGCGCTCGAGCGTCTCTTTCCGCTGGGGCCCTATAGGAAAGCTCCCCAGCGCCTGTACATCTTCACCGGGACGACGCCGCCTGATGTTGGCTACTCGGGGAACCTGCTTCCGGACCTTCTCTTTCGTCGGCCGAAGCTGGTCGAAGAGACGAACGACTGGCTCACTCGCCTTGATGTTGGATATCGCATTGCCATCGAACCGGTGGGTAGTCGCTCCAATGATCTGTTCGAAGTGCGGCTTCAAGACAAGAAGCGATCGGCCGCAACCTCGGTTGCACTGCCGGACGTGGGTTTCGGGATCAGTCAGCTCCTGCCGTTCGTCGTGCAAGTGCTTGCATCAGACGAGCAGACCATCACGATCGAGCAGCCCGAGGTCCACGTTCACCCTCGCCTTCAGGCGGACATTGCGGATCTCCTGGTTGCAGGAATTCAACCGGGCAAGGCGCACCGCTTCATCGTTGAGACCCACAGCGAGCACCTCATCCTCCGACTTCTCCGGCGAATCCGCGAAACCGCAGGAGGCGAGCTACCTGAAGGCCACCCCGGCCTGCGCCCAGCTCAGCTTGCCGTCGTCTATTTGGAGCGCGGCCTGGGTGGTACGATCGTGCATCAGCTCCGTGTAGACGATCAGGGCGAGTTCATTGACCAATGGCCGAAAGGCTTCTTCGAGGAGCGGTCGCGGGAGCTCTTTTGATGTTCGAGGTTTTTGCCGTTGATCCATCTGCGATCGCAGATGAGGCCAACTTCGGCCGAATCGTGGATCAGTGTGGTCCCCGCACTGGGCGCTTCATCGCAAGATGTCCGAGGAAGTGGCAGGACCTCGTCCTCGAGGCCGCGCCTTGGAAGCCTGTGCAGAGGCTCCGCATTGTGGATCGGCTCCGAAGGGCAACAGCACTGGCCGTGTGCGACGTAGCCCGCGACTTCTCAGCGGGGGATTGGCTGGTCGAAACCGAGCGCGAGGCCGAGCTGTTCAAGGCGATTGTGGCCCTCGATAACCCGAGAGCGCATCCCAAGGTGGTCAATCGTGATGACCTAGACCCCGACGCCGAACCTTGGAGAGTCGCTCGAGAGTGCAGAGTGGCCCAGACGGGACGCGCGCTTGCGGGGCTCTTGTCGCCTCTCCTCAGGTGCTCGCGCGAGCTTCAGCTGGTCGACCCGTATTTCGGCCCGGAGACACCGCGCTTCCGAAAGGTCTTTGAGGCGCTTCTGACCGAAGCCGCGCGGGACGGACGTGGGCTGCGGCGATGCGAAGTCCACCTTACCGCGAGGGCAGACGAGCGCTTCTTCCGCAGTTCGTGCGACAGCCAGCTTGCGCGACTCATCCCGAGGGGAATCAAGGTTGAGCTGTTTCGCTGGAACGAACTTCCGGACGGCGATCAATTTCACGCTCGCTACATCGTGACGGACCTTGGCGGCGTCCGTGTCGATGGGGGATTAGACGAGAAGCCGCCGGGGCAGCAGACCGACGTGTCGCTCCTCGACCCGGACATCTGGCACCGAGTGCGATCTGACTTTGACGCGGGCACCGCGACATTCAAGCTCGTCGACCGCCATGCCGTACCGGGCCGAGCTGCCAAGTGCAGTTAGCCCCGGACCTCCTTGGGGCCGCGCTTCACGCCCCCTACCGTCGCGCACTGCGATAGAGTTTCGCGATGACCGAGCGCCTCGCTGACGTCCGCGTCTCCATGCTCGGCGAGCGCGACCTGCGCCTGCTCGTCGCAATCACCGGGCTTTCGGCGCGCCAGGTGACGGCACGCGTCACTCGAGCTCACGGCAACACGCTCGCAGGCCGCATCTTTTCGGATGAGTGGCCCGAGGATTCCGCAAGGCTCGAGGGGATCACTGTAGCTGCCGCACGCGACGCGAACCTCGAGCAGGAACTTGTCGCTGCAACGGGCCTTTCACTCCGCACCGTGCGAGCGCGACTCAACAAGGAGCACGGCAAGAGCCTCCTTGCGAACGTCTTCCAAGAGCTCGTGGAAGGGGAGGACGAGAGCGACGACAACGACGACAACGACGACGAGGACGATGAACAGGAAGAGCTAGAGGAAGCGGACGACGAGAACGGCGACCACGAACAGGAAGAGCACGATGATGCCGTTCGTCCCGGGAGCCAGCGGCGGTTCCTGGATGCGGAGAGGGATTTTGCCGTCTTCGAGCTCGTGGGTGCGATTCCTGCCGCAGCGCTCCGCCGCGCTCCGCCGCTTCTGAATTGGCTTGCTCGTCGCGTTGACCTGTCCGCCAGAAGCTTGTCGGCCAAGGCTCGCGCGGCGAACGGGAGGACGCTGCTCAGTACCCTCCTGCCCGGGCAACCGATCAGCGCGCTTGGACCGTCGCGCGCCATGCTCTCGGAGCTCAGGGTCGCGACCGCCATGCGCGCACCGTCACTTCTACGGTGGGTTGCCGACGTTGCCGACGTGGAGCCTAAAGAAGTGGTCCGCCGGCTGGAAGCAGCAAACGGGAACACCAAGTTGGCTCGCGTGATACCCGAACTCGTGGGTGAAGCGACCAGCGAGGCCGAGGGCGAGGAGGAGGAGGAAAAAGAGCGCAAGACACCCGCCCCGGAAAGGCGACGCAAGACCGAAGACTCGGAGCTGCCGCCCTCCCAGAGAACTAGGCGGATTGTCAGCGGCCGCTACGAGCTGCGCCGTCGCCTCGGCGAAGGCGGTTTCGGCGTTGCCTGGGAAGCGATGCGGCTCGAGCACCCGCGCAAGTTGGTCGTGCTGAAGACCTCGTCGGACCCAGCCCGGGCCCGTCTCCGCGAGGAGATGGGCATCGCGTGGGACCTGCGTCACCAGAACATCTGCACCTACATCGACTACGGTTGCGATCCTACCGTCGGGACGTACCTGGTGATGGACCACGGCGGCACATCGCTGGAACGAATCATCGAAAGCGGCGACTCGCTTGCGCTCGCCGTCGCCATCGAGGTCGTTCGTCAGGCGGCGGCCGGTCTCGACTACGCGCACAAGAAGGGCGTTCTCCACCAAGATGTGAAACCGGGTAACGTGCTCGTGAAGACGACCACTAGCCCCTGGGAGGTGCGCCTGGGCGACTTCGGCATTGCGGTCCAGGGACGCACCGGCAAGAACACGGTCGGAAACACCACGGTCTTTGCCACCGCTCCGGTCGCGTACACGCGGGCGTACGCGGCGCCGGAGCAGCTCCGCGGAGAGAAAGCGCAACGGAAGACGGACCAGTACGCGCTCGCGCTCGTTTTCTGCTCTATGCTGGAGGGGCTCGTGTTCAAACGACGTTACAAGCCGCGTGAGTTCGGGCGCCTTTCGAATCGTCAGAATACAGCGGTCGCTCGGGCCCTTCGCGATGCTCCCTCGGAGCGCTTCGAGACGTGCTCCGACTTCGCGGCGGCGTTGGGGAGGGGGTAGAATGGCTAGGCACCCGCTTGACGAGACTTCGGCTGCGCTTCTCGAGCGCATCGATAAGGAAGACGCCCGCGCGCCCACGACGGCGAAGAGCCACCTGATTGGAGGCATCACCGTGGTTGGGTCCAAGCTCGACGACTTTCTGCGGGAGCTGTTGATCGCGGTCGCGCTCGCCGCGCGCCGCGATCCAGCGGACTTGCTGCCGCAGGTCGGCAAGAGGACCGTCTCGCTTCGGAGGGCGACCGCAGGTCAACTACTACAGTCTATCGGGGACGCTGCCGAAGGCCTGGTGCTCGACCCTAGCGTCCGCGCCTGCGTCGAGGATGCGCGCTCTCGAAGGTCCGTCCTGGGCGCGGTGGTTGGCCTTCGCAACCTGGCGGTCCATCAGACCGCGTTGCCGAAGGACGCAAGCGCCACCCTCAAGCGGCTCGGCGCCCTCCTCAGGAAGTACCGCCGTGAAGCGGGGTGGGATAGGTAGCGTTCGCCCGAGAAGAAGGCTCCTTCTGCCGGGGGAACGTTCCTTCTGTGTGGCCGCGGCGGCTTGTCCCGGCATTGCGCGCCGAGACGTGAGGCGAAGTGGTGGCACGGCATTCGCAGAGCACGTTACGAAATGGCCACGACCGCCTGGACCCCCGACGTTCACTTGAAGCTGACTGCGCAGGCAAGCCCCGTCACCCTGCGCGACCATCAGACCGCAGCTCACGACCGGCTGACGGCGCACTTCGTCGACGCGGGCAAGAAGGCCGGCCTCGTCGTCGTCCCCACGGGAGGGGGCAAGACCCTGCTCGCGGCGCACTGGCTCTTGGCCCACCACATCGCGGCCGGTGGGCGCGTACTGTGGCTCGCGCATCGCCGCAGCCTTCTCCGCCAGGCGTTCTCGACCTTCGCGCGAATTGCGAACGTCGCGCATCCGCGCAAGGAGGCACTGAATCTCATCGCTCTCTCATCTGCGTTCGCCAAGTGGTCCAACGTGAGCCCCGACCACGAAGTGATCTTCTCTTCGATGCAGAGCGCTGTCTTGGACGCCAATGCGGGATTCATTGCGGAGCTACACGACGGCTCGCCGGGCGGGTTGTTCGTCGTCCTCGACGAGGCCCACCATGCGCCGGCACCGCGGTCTTTCGAGCTATTGAAACGGCTGAAGAAGTGGGGATGCCCCTTGCTCGGGCTGACGGCAACTCCTGTGCGCGCAGACGAGGACGACGAGAAACGTCTCAGCGCGGTCTTCGACCATTCCGTCATCTACCAGGTCACCCGTCGAGAGCTCACCGACCGCGACGTTCTGGCTGCGCCGAGCTTCGAGACCGTCAAGACGAACGTGAACTTGGAGAAGGACTTCACCCCCGACGACTACAAATACCTCGAGCGGTTCGGCGAGCTCGGGCCCCACGTCTTGGCGCGACTTGCGAAAAACGCATCTCGCAACGGGCTAATCGTCGATCATTACCTGAAGCAGCGGGGAACGTACGGTCCAACCATCGTATTCGCGGCAGACACGCTCCATGCCCAAACGTTGGCGGGCGAGTTCAAGAAGAAGGGCGTCGACGCGGACTACGTCGCCTACAGCCGCGACGACGCACAGGCCGTCATCCAGCGGTACCAGGAGCAGAGGAAGCCGGACGTCCTCGTGAACGTCGAGATGCTCACCGAGGGCTTCGACGCTCCGCACACACGCACCGTGTTCATCGCGCGGCCGACGCGTTCGGAGAGCCTGCTGACCCAGATGGTTGGCCGCGCCCTACGTGGCAAGCAGTCCGGCGGCAACGACACCGCCTACTTGGTGACCTTCCTCGACACTTGGGAGCAGTTCAACGTCCTCGACGCCGAGTACGTTCTGTCCGAGCCACTGGACGTTCCGAGGGAGGCTGCGGCACCGACCGACGTGCAGCGGATTTCGATTCCGATCGAGCTTGTCCGTGAAGCGTACCGACTGCTTCAGAGCAACGTCCGTGGGCAGCTCGTGGGCGTGTTCCAGTGTCTGCCGCACAGTTGGTACGCCTGGGAGGAGGCATTCGAGGACGACCTGCAGCGGAGGACCGTCATGGTCTTCGACAATCAGCACGAGCAGCTCAAAGCGCTCCTTGCTGCGTTTCCGACGCCGGAGTCTGTGCCCAGCGAGGTGACGGAGGACCTGGCGCGAGATCTGCTCCGCACCTACTTCGCGGACGTGCCGGACCCGCTGCCGCGCTGGGCCGACATCAAGGCTCTGCTCGATGCGACGCGCAAGGGGTGTTCGATCCATCACTACACCTTCGAAGAGAAGAGCTCGTTCGACCCACGCACGATTGCGCGCGCAGTGGTCGACGGCAACCTCCCGCTTCTCGCGCAGCAGAAGCACCTGCAAGACATCTGGGACGGGAAGCCGGCCTGCCGAAATGTGTACCGCGACGATCAACGCGCCTTCGTGGACGACGTGACACGCGAGCTGAACGACATCCTCAGCCCGCCAAAACCGCCTGTGGTGCCCGAGGTCGCGAAGGTGGTCCCGAAGGGGCCGCCGAACCCATGGCCCTCGGGTGAACGCGGACACTCACTGACTGCCCTCCGGGACGGAGTGCTCGGCGTGAAGAAGCACTTCCCAAACGGCTCGCCGCTCATCGGAGACCTGCGCTGGTCCACCCGAGTCTCCACGCGCCTCTGGGGATTCTGCCGGTACTCCGACAAGAGCATCACGCTCAACTGCGTGCTCAACTCGCCCGACGTCCCGCTCTTCGTGGTCGAGTTCCTGATGTTCCACGAGATGCTGCACGCAGACATGCCAAGCGCTGGACACAACCGGGACTTCCGTGCGCGTGAACGCTCGTACTCGCCCTCCATTGATGCGCTCGAAGATGCCGCCAAGCGCGGCGTCAAGCCTGGGCCCAATGCCAGCGCCGACTTCTGGCGTGTCCGGGCCGACATGTTCTTCGATACGTTCGAGCGCTACTTCGCCCCGAAGAATCCGGGGACAGGAATGGACCTGTAGTCGTGGCCGATGCGCGTGTTCTGAGCGAACCGAGCGTGCTTCAGGCCGCGATCGAGGACGCCTGCGGCTGGTGCGAAGCGTTGACATTCGCAACACCGGCAGCCGCCTCAAGTGGAGGGAAGTGGCCGCTGTGGCAAATCCTCGAGCGTAGCGCAGCGAAGATTCGGTTAGCCTACGTCGCGCTCGACGGGATGCGCTCCGAGCCGGCGGCACTCGCGTGGCTCCAGGAGCACGACTGCCTGCGGCTGGTCCCCGCTGCCGACGGTTCTTTCCGCGCCAACGTCTTTCGGTTCCAGAAGGGCACCGACGTGCGAGTCATCTTGGGGGCGGGTCAGCTCACGCCGCCAGGTTTCATGGCGCCGCTCGACGCGGTGGTCCTGTGGGAGGGCGCTACGCTCGATCCATTTGCAGTCTCGATCGACGCTTTGCTGGCGCGTGCAAAGGAGAAGGCGCACGTGCCTTCGGCCGAAGAGCTCGCAGACTACTCGCGCGCCTTCTACTCCGGGGCCGAGCTCTGGGACCAGTTGTTCGAGCTCGGCGCCCCGTTCATGCGCACGACAGCGCGCGACGCCGACATGCCCGAGCTCTTCCTCGTGGAGGACAAGAAGTCGGCCGCCCGCGCGATGAAGACGGCCCGCAAGCAGCTGCTCGAAGTTGCCACAGTACGCCGACGACAGCGCATCGGTTTCCATGGCGGCAACGACACCTTCACGATCCACTGGTGCCCGGCGCTGAAGCTCTGGGCGCTGTTCCAGGACCTCGACAACCGGTACTGGAACTGCTTCGGCATCGCGCGGCCCGACCCCGAGAAGTCGCTGCAAATCACCGTTCAGGTCAACCCACCGTTCGAGGGCCTGGACCGCAAGATTGGCGGGGCGTTCGCGAGCGACCCTCACACCGGCAACGTCTACTTCGTTCATCGGGGACGAATCGGTGGCGGACAGAAGGGGATTGGATCGCAGCTCTTCTGGAGCCGCTTCCGCGGTGGCGCCAACATGCGCGAGCCGGGCGCGGACGAGCCGAGCCGGGTCGTCGTGGTCGGCAGGGTGGGCGCGCCTGACTTCGCGCGAGACGTCGCTGGATTCGTGCACGAGGTGGCGAGGATCAAGGCGGCGGCGGGGTGAAGGAGCAGGTTCAGTGTGCGGGCCGCTCTCGGCTCCGCCGCGCGCCCTTGCGACAGAAACGGTCGCACCAAACGTGTCCGCACTCGGCACAGCAGCTTCCGGGGCCGCGAGGTAAGCTGCCGGGGCGCGACGGGATGGGTCGGTCGTTCTGGTGGTGCGGAAGGGGCGGATGGTGTTCTCGTGTGGCGAGGTGACCCAGCTACGTTGCTCTCGCTGAACTCTACGGGCTACAGCGTGTAGACCGCGAATTCAGGTGCAAGCCATGTCCACTTGCGTGCATGTCGTCCGGGAGATTCTGGAGCGAAACGGCCTACAGCGACCTGATGGGCGGCCGCTCTGGGGTCACCGGGTCACGCGGGACGAGCACGAGGCGCTCCAACAAGCATGCCGCGCCGAGCTTCGTCCGTTCGGTCCGATCGACGCGCATGTCTCAGCGGCCTTCTGCATGTTCGCTGCGCGCGAGTTTTGCAGGAGGTACGACAGCGGTACTTGGAGCTGGGATGATGTCCTGGCTGCCGTGGGCTGGACCGAGGGGCTCAGCGTCCAGTTCTACAACGTTCTCGATCGCGGCCTGCGATTCTGGGGTCGGCCGTTGTCGGAAGGTGCACGTCGAGAGTACTTGCGCACTCTCGCTTGCGAGGGCGGGCTTCCCCTGGGCCTGCTGGCAGACAGCAGCAGGCGCACGAGCCTGCGCTTGTATTTCACGGACGTGCTGAGGGCCGCCGAACGCTATGGAATGGGCGCGACCGAGCTTGTTGAGCGCTTCGCTGGCTGGCTGCCGAGAACTCTGCGCAACGAAACCGTGTTCGCCCTGACCGCCGAGCTCGTCGATAGCGTTGTTCAGCTACGCCTGCTCCTGCCGCCCGAGGTGGCCGACCCGGTCGTCGAGCTCGATCGGGTGCGTCCGGCGTGGCGTGACGAGATTCCGGTCCGCCTCGACGACGACGTCGCGCTCTCGCTTCTGAGAGGTCTGCTGCGAGAACGGCGAGGGGAGAGTCAAGAGCAGCGAGCTCCAATTGAGCTTGCCCTCACGCTTTCCCTCGAAGGCGGTGCTCGATTTGAGCGACGCGCGCTCGTTGCACCGGTGGCGACCGAAGGCGACCTCGCGCGGCTCTTCGGTCTCGACGGATCGACCCTTCCGTCTTCCTTCTACCTGCAGCTCGTTGAGCCCGACGGCGTCGCCCGCCCAGTTGCGATAGCGACCCGGGTCGAGGGGACCGATCGGTTCAGGCTCGAGCCGGCCTTACCGCCACGTCCGATCGTCCGAGGCCCCGGGGTTACCGGTCGCGTCCTCCTCGCGGCGAGCATTGGGAGTCGCGAGCTTGGCATCACGGAGCCGCCAGGAGGCCAGCCGATACCCGAGGATCTGCCCCGCGTTTTGGAGGGCACCGAGTTGCGCAGCACTCACCGTGTGCGAGCGTTTGGCTCAATCAGCTCGGCGGGCAACGCCGTGCTCGTGGCACTCCCGGCCTCTGACCGCCCGACATCGGTGTCCGGTGGCCAGGTCGAGCGCTGCGAAGGAGTCGCGCCCGAAGGGTGGCGTGTTTGGAGAATTCTCGGCGAGGCTGAGTACCGGTCGGCCGACGACGTGTTCCGGTTTCGCACGGGTTCGGCGGAAACGCCCGAACGACACTATGAATTTGTCGGCCGACTCGTCCGCTTTGGGTACGCCGGCTCGGAGTATTGGTCCGGCCGCCCACGTGTCATCGAGCTGCTTGGAGACGCGCGTCGCGAAGTCCTACCACTTCAGCTCGAGTGGCGCCCGTGTGCAACGCCTTCGCATTGGCTCCCTTGGTCCGACGAACCGACTGGAGACATCGACCTTCGAGTTCGCGTCGATGGGGAAACGCGGCATCGCACACGCACCTGCATCATGCCGCCTGACTTCGAGCTTTCGCTGCCCGCGGTCGAGCAGCGCGCCGGTTCGATGGTCCTCCGCTCGTCCCGATTGCGTGGCGTTCGGTGCGATTCGACCGCCGAAGGGTTCTCGGCCACTTCGATGCGCGAATCGAATGGCGCGTTTCGACTACAGATCGAAAACGCTCAGCCGGGCGCGTCAATGACTGTCGATCTACTCTTTCACCGCGGCGCGGAAGCGCGCTTTGTTTCACCATGTCCCGTTCGATGGCGCGGGTTCGTGGACCGCGGTGGGCGCCCGGTGGTCTCGAGCTTTGTCGTCGCCATCGATCGATTGGGTACGGTGCGTGCCCGTGCCCAGAGCCCTCGAAACGAGCGGTTCGTCCTCGAGGCAAAGCCGCCCAATGCGCACTGGCGAATCGTCGCCTGGCTTCAGCCGCAGCATGCCGGTGGTTTGAGTGAGCTATGGCTCGACCTGGTCGAGAGCCAGCTTTCCGCGATGCTCGCGACCACCTCCAAGCTGGATTCGGCGGTGCAAGTCCAAGTTGCCGCGGAGCACGGCTCCATCCATCCCGGTGGAACCCCAATTCAGGTGAAGCGCTACGACTCGGAGCTGTGCCCGATCCGAGATGAGCACGGGCACGTGATTCGAGTGGAGATTGACGACGCGAGTCGGGCGGTTCTCGGGGAGGATGCGTTGGGCCTGCTGAGGGTCGATGCGCGTCCGCTCGACCAGCCGGACGGGGCGGCGCTCGAGCTCTGGCGCATAGATGAGACCTCCTGGGCTTGGCCCGCGGAGCAGGCTCCTGCCGGACCTTGGCTGGTCATCGGTTGGCAGGACAACTGGGCGCGGCTTCGCCCACTGTTGATCACGCAGCACGGTGAGCCTTCTGCGGAGCTCGATGAGCTCCAGCGTGCCATGCGCGTTGAGGGGGACGAGCGCTGGGCCGCGCTCCGCCACGTCGCCGAAAGCTGCGCGAACGACTGGTCCCACGAATCCTGGCCGCGGATTGATGCGATTCTTGGCGCGTTGCGCGACCTTCCCCCAACGACGTTCGACATCGTGCGTCACGTTACCCAGGTTCCCGCGGCTGCCGCCTCGGCTCTCATGCGGACGTCCGACCCTACGGCGATCAGCGTGCTCTGGCGGTCACTCGAGCAGATGCCATTTCTGTGGGGCGCCGTTCCACTTCGCGCGTGGCTGCAGGCCGCCCAAGCGGCCAGCAGGCGAGCTGACGACGTCGTCGCGCTTGTGGAGCCAACCCTTGGCTGGACGAAACTTCAGGCCCTGTCGACACTGACGGACGCCTTCGCGCAACACGCAGTGCAGCAGCAACCGTTCATGCAGGTCGTGCGCGAGGTCTTGTCTCGGAGCGTCCCGCATTTCTCGCCACCGAGCCAACCTGTGCTCGACCTGGCGGCGACGCCTGTGGGTGCGCAGCACCTGAACCACCAAATGGACGAGGAGCGGCAGGATTTCTTCCGTCGAAATGCAGACGCGCGATGGCCTGAGTTCGAATGGCAACACCTGCTGCGGGAAGAGACGATGCGCATGGCCGCTACCGCATGCTCGGTGGTTTCGCAGGGCTACCGCACCAGCGTCCTACAGGCGCCGGCGCTCCTGGCAGCGATCAGTCTGACGGGGGAAGAGGCGGGAATCGAAGCGCTGTTCGGGCTACGACGCGCGCGGGCCTTTGATCCAAAGTACTTCGACTTCGCACACGCTGTCTCGCTCGCATTGTTGTTGGCAACGAACTCGGGGGTGCTCGATGACGACTGAACCGTTCTTTTCGCGCCTGGCAGTGGAATTGGCGGAGAGGGCCGCGCGAGCCACCGTGAGCCAGGTTGGTCCGGCCAGCAGTGCGCTCCGAACCCACCTCCTTCAGAAGCTCCAGGCAGGTGCTGGCGAACCGGGTGGCTTCGTATCGACGCCTGTCTTCGAGGCGTTGTTCGACTGGGAGCGCCACCACCAACCCATGGGTAAGCTCGAGCTGTTGCGGCGTGACGTTGTCGATGCCCTCAATGCGCCGCCGGCAGCGCAATCGGAGTGCCGCTTTCCACGCGAGCGCCTGCCCTACGTTCATCAGTATCAAGCCTGGAGCTCGCTACTGAACGATCGCAAGTCCATCGTGGTGCGAACGGGCACGGCCAGCGGGAAGACTGAGTGCTTCTTGGTTCCCATCTTGAACGACCTCGCCGCAGAGGTCGCCGCGCTCGGGGGCAGCCCGCTCGTGGGCACGCGCGCGCTGTTCTTGTATCCGCTCAATGCGCTCATCAACAGTCAGCGGGAACGGCTGCTGGCATGGACGGCGCATTTCGGGAAGAACCTTCGATTCTGCCTCTACAACGGAAACACGCCTGAAGAAGTCCCGGCTGGCGAGCAGGAACGAAGTCCAAACGAGATCTTGGGTCGGCGACAACTGCGGTCAGCGCCGCCGCCGATCTTGGTGACGAACGCAACCATGCTGGAGTTCATGATGGTGCGCGCCAGCGACGCGCCGATCATTGATCAATCGGCCGGGCTCCTGCGTTGGATCGTCCTTGACGAGGCTCACACCTACTTGGGCTCTAGCGCCGCGGAGATTGCACTGCTTCTTCGTCGCGTGATGCACGCGTTCCGTGTCGATGCGAAGGACGTGCGGTTTGTGGCCACATCCGCAACCATCGGAAGCGGAGACGCCGATCAGCGGCTCGCTTCGTTTCTCGCAGATCTCGCAGGAGTTGACCCGTCACAAGTCGTCGTCATTGGTGGGCGCCGAGTCGTCCCGGCCATCGAAGCAGCGCTCGCCGGCAGCCGAGACCCACTGCCGGCGGGGCCCGCGCTTGCCGCGCTCGGTGAGGACCAGCTCTTCGAGGTGCTCGCCCGCGTCCCCTTGGTGCGTGACTTGCGCGAACAGCTCGGCGCCGGTGCAAAGTCGTTGCAGGCAATCGCAGCGACGCTTGGCCTCGAGGGTCGACCGAAGCAGACGCTGGAAGTCCTCGATCAGATCAGCCGAGCTCGAAAGGAAGACGTTCCGCTCCTTCCACTCCGCGGACACTTCTTCCTCAGAACGCAGGCAGGCATGTGGTCATGCACCAATCCCACGTGTCCGGGCCGGTCCGATACGCCGCTCGCTGGGCCGGACTGGCCGTTCGGCGATGTCTTCTTTGATCGGCGCACTCAGTGTCCTCATTGCAGTGCCCCCGTCGTTGATATCGTCTTCTGTCACGGCTGCGGTGAAGCCTATCTCAGCGTCGAAGATCGCAACGGGCGCCTGGCGCCGCACCCGTGGACCGCTGATGCTGACGTGGAGGAGGACACGGTCGAGGACGACGAGGACGACTCCCAGTCCGGGTCTCCGGGTACTGGGTTCATACGGCTAGTGGCTGGGCCGCACGGGGGCGCACGCGATCCCGATGGCGCCACCCGCCTCGAGCCGACACCGTTCGATCCCTCCAGCGGAACCTTGGGGGAAGGCGCGGCACGCTTGCACTTCGCCGAGAGCACGGACGGAAGGTTCCGCTGCGGCCGATGCGGCCAGACCGACGGTGTCGGCGGGCGGGGGTTTCGAGCCGTTCGGCTCGGCGCCCCGTTCTACCTCAGCGTCGGAATCCCAGCCGTTCTCGAACAACTGCCTGCGGCGGCGGCGCGGATAGAGAGATTGCCGGCGGAGGGTCGAAGGCTGATCACGTTCACCGACAGTCGCCAGGGCACGGCCCGCTTCGCGCTCCGCAGCCAAATGGACGCGGAGCGGAACTACGTCCGCGCGAGCATCTATCACCAGCTCTGGGCGGAAGCCGGGATGCGCGACGAGGGCGCGATCGAGACCACTCGAGCTGAGCTCGAGAAGCTCAAAGCGCTGGGTCCGGAGTTCGCATCGATTGCCAAGAGCCACGAGACCAAGCTGAAAGCCTTGGAGCAGGCAGGCAGCGGCGCTGCAGTTCCGTGGCCCACGATGGTGGCGCGGTTGGCTCAAGAGCAGGTCGTGGGCGAATGGATGCCGCAGAGCCTTCGCGCCCGGTACGCGCCCGCCAGTCTAACAGGCCAACGCATGGCGGAGCTTGTGCTCTTGCGGGAGTTGATGCGGCGTCCAAAACGGGAGAACTCACTCGAGACGCTCGGCTTGGTTCGATTGCACTACCCAGGATTGGCAGCCTGCCGCGACATCCCGCGCGAGTGGTTGGCAAGGGGCAAGACTGAGGAGGATTGGCGCGAGCTGCTGGCCGTGATGGTCGACTTCTTCGTGCGCAGCCACACCGCCGTGCTCGTTCCTGATCGCGCGATGATCCGGTGGATGGGGACTCGCTTGAGCACTCCAATCGTTCTCCCGCCGGGGGAGCAGGGACAAAAGAACCGCCGCTATCCCTGGCCGAGTGTCTCCGAAGGACGGCGAGTCCCGCGCATGGGCCGGCTTCTGGCGTTAGCGCTTGGACTCTCGCTCGAGGAGTCGTCCGACCGCGAGGAGATCAACTGCTTGCTTCGACGCGCCTGGGCGACCGTGTCTGGGGTCTTGACGAGTCACGACGACGGGTTCCGTTTGGATTTGAGCCGCACCGTGCTCGAGACTGTGGGAGTTGCCCACATCTGCCCGGTCACTCGGCGAGTTCTTTCGAGAACGCTGCTCGGAGTTTCTCCCTATCAGACCGAGCGTTGGATGACAGGAGCGAAGTGTGAGCGGATTGAGATGCCGCGCCTCGCATTTCCACGCGGCCGGAATCCCATCACCAGAGAGCGGGCGAGCGCTGAAGAGATCCGCGCGTGGTTGGGCAGCCCGGCGATCGAGGTGCTGCGAGGCAAGGGCGTCTGGACGGAGTTCTCGGATCGGCTCGCGGCTTTCCCATCGACGCTCTACTATCAGACCGCCGAGCACTCCGCACAGGTCTCCAAGTCACGTCTGGCGCGCGTCGAGGCCGACTTCAAGTCGGGCAAAGTGAACGTGTTGAGTTGCTCGACGACCATGGAAATGGGCGTCGACATCGGAGGTCTGTCGGCGGTTGCCATGAACAACGCGCCCCCGGGGCCAGCGAACTACCAGCAGCGAGCGGGTCGAGCGGGTCGCCGCGGTGAGCTTCGCGCCGTGGTGCTCACGCTCTGCCAGGCGTCTCCGCATGGAACGGCGGTGTTCGAGAACACGAAGTGGCCTTTCGAGCAGCCAGTCCACGTTCCACGCGTCGCACTCGAGAGTGACCGGATCTGCCAGCGGCATGTTCACTCTGTGCTGCTAGCCGCTTTCCTTCGAAGAGTCGGGGCAACCGACGCTCACCGCCTGACGTGTGGGTGGTTCTTTCTGGAAAAGGACGGGGTCGCACCGATCGCGGATCGGTTCGTGGCGTGGCTCAGCGACGAGGCGTCAGGGGATGCTGAAGTTCTGTCGGCTGTGGGCACCGTCACGAGGGGTACTCCACTCGATGGAAACCCCGATCAAAAGATCGACCTTGCGCGCGACCGAATTCGAGTCATCCGTGACCGCTGGTGTGCAGAGCACGAAGCTGTTCGCGTCGAGCTAGATGGTGTCGGCGGCGAGCCACGGCAGGACGAAGATGCGAAGGCCGTTCAGCGGGCGCTAGCGATCCAACTGAAGCGCCTGACCAACGAGTACTTGCTGAAGACCCTGGCTAGCGAGGGCTTCCTGCCGGCCTACGGGTTCCCGCTGCACGTCGTCCCGTTCATCACGACCACTGCCGAGCAGCTTGCACAGGAGAAAGAAGAGGAGCGTGACGAAGGCTTTCAGCGCGATCGCGGCTACCCCAGCCGACAGCTCGAGCGTGCCATCGTCGAGTACGCACCGGGGAGCGGCGTCATCATCGACGGGATGGTGTACGAGTCCCGCGGGGTCAGTCTCAACTGGCTGATTCGCCCGGATGATCGAGACCATCGAGAGGTTCAAGCTCTTCGATTTGCGTGGAGGTGCGCCGAATGTGGAGCGGCAGGCACGTCGACTCTTCGACAACAGCTGTGCCACGCGTGTGGGAGCACCGTAAAAACTCGGCGATACCTAGAGCCGGCGGGATTCGCTGTCGACATTCGGAGCCAGCCCAGCAACGACCTTTCCCTCGAGCGGTACATCCCTCGTATCGCGCCGTGGATCTCGGCCGGCGGAGGCCCCTGGCAAGTCTTGCCCGACCCACGCGCCGGGCATTACCGGTACGACCCTAACGGCTTCGTCTACCACCACAGTATGGGCGAGCACGGCCACGGCTACGCGCTCTGCCTCCATTGTGGGTATGCCGAGTCGGAGAGCGCCCCAGCGGGTTCACCGGCACCGATGGCTGACCTGTCCACGCAGTTCCTCCAGCATCGCCGGCTTCGCGGGGGACGTAAGGGCAGTCCCTGCCAAGGAGCCGATGGCGGCTTTGGAGTCCAGCGGTGGCTTGCGTTCGGCGGCGCGAGCCACACAGACGTCGTCGAGATCCAGCTCAAGGACCCGGCGACGGGTCAACCCATCGACAGCGCCCCAGCATGCGCATCCATAGCGGTCGCCCTTCGCGAAGCGCTGGCGCGCAAGCTGGGTGTCGAGCCTCGCGAGGTAGGGTGGGCGGTTGGGCGAAACAAGAGCGCCGACGGAGTCCTCCGGCGATCCATCATGCTCTTCGACCTGGCCGACGGTGGTGCCGGCTATGTCAGCTACGTCGGCGAAAACCTGCATGCCCTCTTGCGCGATGCAGCCCGGATACTGGACTGCCCGCGGGGGTGCGATCGGGCGTGCCACGGGTGCCTGCTTTCGTACGAGACTCAAGACGCTGTCGAGCACCTCGATCGACGTGTCGCGCAGCAAGCACTGAGCGAGTCGCTGCTTTTGGCGCTCGAGCTTCCGGACCAGCTTCGGTTCTTCGGGCCCGACTCGCAGTTCGAAGCCATGCCAATACCTGTGGCCATGCTCGTTCATGCGCAACGTTCTGGGGTCGCGGAGGTTCGCGTTCACCTCGGTGGGCGAGTTGAGGACTGGGATCTCCGGGAATGGAAGCTACGCGACAGGTTGTCGACCTGGGCCAGGGGGGACACGACGGTGACGCTGGTGCTCCCGGAGGAGTGCCTAGCCGACATGAACTGGCAGGAAACCCACGCGCTCGCGAATTTCCTGGAAGCAGACGGGATTACCGTTGCCCTCGTCCCCGGCCGTGGCGAGCGCGTCGGTAGCGGATGGTTGCTCGTCGAAATGGGCGGCAGCGAGCGGTCTATTCGGTGGGCGAGCACGAGCCCGGAAGGCCTGATGCCAGGCGGAATCTGGGCCGGGAACGCCGACGACGCTAGGTATGTCCGAGTCCGCGCTGCCGGTCCCTTACCGCCGCTGCACGCGAGGACCGTCCCCGCGGCGTCGGTGCGCAAGCCCATACCGGGCCAGTACACCGAAGTTCGAATCACGAATGAGCTCAACGCTTCGATTCGTGGCGTCGGAGAGCGTTTCTGGGATCTCGTTTGCAGCAAGTCTCAGCTAGCGAAGAACCTGCTTGGCGGCGAAGCTCGCGTGACGCGCGTTTGCTACACGGACCGCTACCTGGTGTCGCCGCTGGCAGTTCGAACCCTGATCGAGTTGCTCCATGCCACGCGAGCCCGCCCCGGGGGCATGGCAGATACTTCCGAGGTGAACCTGCTCGCGCTGGACCCGGATGCGCGCGAGCTTTCACGGCTCCTCACCCACAATTTCCAAGGCGGCAGTCAGTACCGTGAAGTCCTCGAGCACTGCTTCAAGGTTGCGAACCTACCGGCCACGATCGCGATCAAGACGTGGCGCAACGAGCTTCCGCACGCGCGCGAGATGCGCCTCGAGTACGCGAGCGGCCACGTGCTCGTACTTCGCTTTGACCAGGGGGTCGGATTCCTTCGCACACCACGCCGTGGAGTACTCTTCAACTTCGACGCGCCGCCAGAGCAGCAGGCCAGAGCACTGCTCGGCATGCAGTTCGACGTCGAATCGACGGGGGTCGTGCCGGTGTATGTCGGATGCTGACGTCGTCCCAGGCACGGCGCCGCGCGCAGGAGCCTCCGTCCGCAAGGGGACGGTCGTACGCTTCCGGGTGGGGTCGGAGGTGGTGCCAGCGGTGGTGATCGACGTGGTCGGGGAGAACGTCGAGGTGGCCGATGGCAGCGGGGAGACGCGGTCGTTTCGCGTGGGGTACGTGAAGGTCGTCGGGGATGTGAGGGAGATCGAGCGCGGGTGAGAGACCACGCCGGGGACATCTTCAGCCTTGACTCTCCTGAGCCTCATCGTGCGACCAGGCTGGTGTTTCAGCCTGATCCTTGTGCGGTACAGGCCCAGCGCGTAGTTCGACTGCTGTGATCCCTGGGAAGCGCGGCGGAGCGCTCACCCAGGCGGTCGCCGCGCCTTCGGTGAGGTTGGTTCAAGGGTATGCGCCAGCTTGGCAGCGTCTGATTGCCCGGCGGGGTGACGCCTCGCCGGGGTAGAATCCAGAGCGGGTGTGTCATGTGGGCCGAGCTTCGCGGAAAGCTGAGTGCAACCACCAGCCTGGAGAGGGCAGAGCGCTGGGAGGACGTTCTCACGTCATCGGTGTTTGGCACGCTTCGCTACCTCTCCGACGACGTGCTGTGTGCGTGTCTTCGTGCAGCGCGCAACCTGCGCGGGAAGCACTTGGCCATCGCCGACGACACGGCGTGGGACCTGGACTTCTGGCCAAATCGCCTCGGGTGGGTGCGCGAACCCGACGTGGTGGTCACCGGACGCGACCGATTCACGAGTGCCGTCAGACAGCTGGTGGTCGTCGAGGTGAAGTATCGATCCGGGAAGTCGAATCGAACCGACGCTTCGACGCTCCCTGAGGACGACCCGGTATGCCCCGCCCGTGTGAGCGGTGACCAGCTTTCAGATCTCCTCGAAGACGCGCGACGTGAGGTGGGCGCGAGCGGCGTGCACGTGAGCGTCGTGTACCTCACGGCGCACCTGACCATGCCTACGGAGCAACTTCAGGAGTCAGTGGCTGCGCTGGCCGACGCCTCCAAGTCGGCCGCCGACGAGATCTATTGGGTCGGTTGGATGGAGCTCGACCGAGTCCTCGCACGCTGTCGCAGCGAAGCGAGCGGGCCGCGACAGCACCTGGCCGCGTTGGACGATTTGCGCGCTTTGCTGCAGAGACGCGGCCTGGGGTACTTCTCGGCGCGCTGGCCCTCGGTGCGGCAACCGGGGCCGTGGCTGTTCCAGACTCCGATGGTGGCTTCGCCGCCCACGGGTTGGCGCTGGCCGACAGATCCCGTGGCCGGAGCGGGCTGGCGTTTCGATCGTGTCCTTCCCGTCGGCGGGCGGCTTCTCTGGCCGGTCGCGATCCCGCACCTGGAACCGAACTGGAGATTCGAAAGATGACAACTCCCGACGAACGACGAAAGGCCGGGCGGAACTTCAAGTCGCTCTACCAAGCGATGGCGGACACGCACGAGAGCATCTCCCAAATGCTGCGCTCTTTCGACGCCATCCTCCAGCAGCGTGAGCCTCCGTGGATCTGCAACTACAGCGCCGTGACATGGGACAATTCCGCCAGCCTCGGCCAGCCCAGGAAGTGGGTGCCCCGACTGTTCGGGCGCGCGTGGCTGCGTCGCGACGGAGATGAGAACTGGAATCGCGCGGTGGCGCTTTATGTGCAAGCACACGACGAACAGCCCGAGCCATGGGTTCTCTGCGCGCTGCTCGAGACACTCGACGAACAAGGGCTGGGGGACACGGGGCTTGGAGCATGGTGGAGCTGGATCTGGCGCCTCGGCGATGCCAATGTCCTGCGATGGAATTGGGTTCCCGGGAGAGAGGACCAAGCCTTCGCGTGGTCTTCCCCGAGTGACGAGAAGAAGGTGCCTGTCCGGGCCTGTGGCTACTACCTGCACCTGACCGACTTGGAGAGCGCGGATGATCTGGTTCGACTCGTAGTCGACCCATTGCTATCGCTTCACGACGGTTGGGACGAGAAGAAGCTACCGGCGGATCTTCCGACCTGGGCGTAGGCCAACGATCAGTCCACCTCTTGATGCTCCACCGCATCAGCCATGAGCTCCTCGATGAGCGGTCGGAACTCTTCGAGTTCGGAAGCGCTGATGCTGACGCGCACCGATCGCCGGCGTACGCCGGCGTCGACTCCCGCCTCCTGCAGACGCGTGGTCCATGCCTTCGGATCGGCCACCCGTGCGAGGAACGCCATGTGTTTCCTTCTGGGCGTGAAGTGGACGAACCTGCGAGCCCGAACGCCGTCGCTCAGACCGATGAACTGCCGGTTGTACTTCAGCGCGTACCCGACCGACGTCTTCGCGCAGATCACCTTCAGGATGATGTCCGCCATCCGCACGATGTCTTCGCTCGATCGTTGAACCCAGTAGGCCCGGTCTGCTGGCGCCGTTTCGCCGGCCTCGTCCTCGTCGTCCGTCCGCAGCTCGGTCTGGTCCAGGACCTTCACGAAGTCGAGCACGACTTGTTCACCGACCTTCAGCGCGTTGAGCTGGATGGCGACGAAGGGAATGGTTCCCGACAGCAAGCTCATGACATTCAGGAAGCGGGAGGTGATGTCTTCGGCGACCAAGACGGCAACGTGCTCGTACGCGGGGTATCGGCGCCGCTCGATGTCCCAGTACTCGATCGTTCGGACGATGTGGCTCGGGTCCGTGGGACCGAGCATGATCTCGACCTCGTAGCGGCGGTTCTCTTCGGGGTCGGATAGGAGAAGGTCGAGCCGCCCTGCCTGCCCGGTCGTGCGCTCGCGCCCCAGGAGGCTGACGTCGCCGAGGCCCAGAATGGCGGGGTCCTCGGCGATCCGATCTTGGAGCCATTTCTCGTTGAGGTCGGCGTGAGCCCGAAGGCTGATCCGCTCGGGCTTCGTGTAGGTCAGGGCCATGCGTGCGATGGTCAGTCAGCTCGGTAGGTCTGACAAGCCGCGCTGGTCACGAAGCAACTTGCACGATTTTGTGGGGCGCAATGTGGGCCGCCCGGTTGCACCGCCTGGAGCGCTACAGGCCCGAGCGCCTGAGTTGCATCTCCCGGGCAACGGGTTGGGCTTGGCCGGGAACACTTGCCAGGATTTTGCCAGAACCAGCGTCCCGAACCGGCCATTCGAGTCATCTCCTGACCACGTGCTTGACCGCCGTGTAGGACACCGTTCTTCGCGAAACTTCAGGAACTATCAGCGGAGGAGAAGGGATTCGAACCCCTGGTGGGTTGCCCCACGGCGGTTTTCAAAACCGCTGCCTTAGACCACTCGGCCACTCCTCCGGGGTTTGATTCAAGTCATGGTGAGTCCCAGCGCTCCGAGTCGAGCAGCGAAGCCTGCGCCGCAGAGTACGCCCTACGGGAACATCGCATCAAATTGTCGATCTAGTGCTGCGTCCCAGAAGTAGCGATCGCTGAGTGCGATTCCATGGAAATAACCAACGAAGTCCGTCCGTTCTCCGCGTGGGCCCAGTTGGACGCTGGAGGAACCACGCGGAGGTGGACGGATGCGAGGGAAGGTATCGCGGTATCGGG